>NZ_JAKUHK010000039.1:0-11089 GCF_023630655.1 Synechococcus sp. MU1655
GTCGGGATATCGCGTCACTAGCTTCTGCAAGCTGACTTGTTCAAGCACGCTTCGCAATTGCTCATCGCTAAAACGATTCTCATCTGCTGGATAACACAGCTGCTCTCTTAACGAGCCCAACAACATGTAAGGCTTCTGAGGGATGAACAGGAGATCACCCATCGACGGCCTCTCAACACTGCCTCGACTTGGTTCCCATAGGCCGCTAATCATGCGCAGCAGCGATGTTTTTCCGCACCCAGAAGGCCCCACAACCAATAACTTGTCGTGATCAGAAATATCAAGCGTGAGATCTTCGATCACTGGATTGTTTCCATTCGGCGGATATAGATCGGCAGAACGAATGAAGATGCCGTTACTTCCTGGAACAATGCGACTGTTACTACTGGGAGCCTGTTTGCTTACCTGTTCAATCTTGGTCTGGAAGCCTTCCAGACGACTAATACCCGCGGCAAATTGAGCAAGCTGCTCAATTCGAGCCACAATAAAGAACAACGAACCCTCCACCATATTGAAGGCAAAATTGGCTTGATTGAACACACCAAAATCAATCTCACCGGCAAAATACACAGGCGCCATAACTAAGAAGGGAAGAAAAACTCCTGCGTAGGACACCGATCGACGCATCACATCAATGATGACCTGCCAAATAATCAAGAGATTAAAGTTTTGAACAACCGAGCCAAGACGCCTGTAAGATTCTTGCTTCTCTTGACCTTCCCCAGAGTAAAAAGCAATCGATTCAGCATTGTCCCTAATATGAACCAGACCATAACGGAAATCAGCTTCATAACGGAGCTGATCGTAATTAATTCGCACCAGATTGCGCCCTGAGACAACCAGCAGAGTTGTGGCAACTGCCGAATAGCCAAACAGGGCAAAAGTAAGCCTAGAACTAATACTCCAAAGCACCAATATATTCAAAGAAAACGTCAGGAGTGCATCAAAAAGACCCAGGGCAAGACTTAAGCTTTGCGCCGTGAATGATTCCGTGTCCTGAGTAATTCTCTGATCAGGGTTGTCAATATCCGTTTCGTCTTCACTGTTTGGATTGAGAACATAATAGGCCTTATTTTTCATATAATCACCTATCAAAGATTTAGACAGCCACTCCCGCCAAATAATTCCCAGCTTTGCAGTGATATAAACCTGAGTCACCCGAATAGGGAGGGCAACCACAAAACAAGCGCCATAAATCGCCAATCGACCATAAAAGCCACCTTGATCCTTCTCCACCAAGGCATTCGTAATGTCTCGGTAGATGAATCCAATCCCCGTATTAATTCCGTTAACAGCAAGCAACATGAACACAATCGTTGCCAGTAAGCCCCAATTGAGCCACCGCCTATGGCGCAATTGCTGACGGAAAGCAACGAAACTGGCCATCCCAACCAGAAACAGAGCGACAAAAGCCACTCCCCACCAACTCGACCAAATCGTGGCAATCGTGCCGGATACACCAGAGAGATATTTCTCCGTTAAGTCCGGCTGAAACCGATCCAGGCTTCGGATCAGTGCGGTAAGAACCGCAAGCACCAATCCGCCAACACAAAACAGAAGGCACACCAACAGCCAGATGAACTGCCATCCGCTGGCCTGATCAAGCGGCAAGAAAAAGGGTTGGGCCAGGTGACGCAGCTTTGTGAGCTGATTGCGGAGATTTTTGAACGGGCCGCTGCTGCCGAAAGTAGACGCTGTCATGACGCCATTCTCACAAGCCAAGCCTTCATCCGGGAGGCCAATCCAGGGAACGCCCACCAATGACATGCACGTGCAAGTGGAACACGGTCTGTCCTGCACCCTCTCCGCTGTTAATCACCGTTCGCCAATCCCTTAAGCCTTCTTGCTTGGCAACCCTCGCAGCCACCATCAACAAATGACCCAGAAGCTCCTCATCCCCTGGTTCCGCCTCGCGCAAGCTCTCTAGTGGCTTGCGTGGAATCACCAGCAGATGAACAGGAGCAACCGGCGCGACGTCACGGAACGCCAAGCAGCTCTCATCGCTATACACCTCATCGCATGGAATCTCTCCACGCAAGATGCGGGCAAAAATCGTGTCACCAGCCATGGTCACAACCCTGGGCAAAACAGTGCATGAGACGGGTGGGGCATCAGATACCTACCCCGCAACCATCCAATGCTGGCACGCTGCTCCAGCGCATCCCTTCAAGGCATGGAGGCGCTCCCCGTCACGGTGGAAGTGGATCTGGCCCCAGGGCTTCCCGGCCTTCAACTTGTGGGGCTTCCAGATACCGCAATCCAAGAATCGCGCGAACGCGTTCGGGCAGCACTTCGCAACAGCGGCTTTCGCGGGCCCCTCGTTCGCGTCATCGTGAATCTGGCACCAGCGGATCGACGCAAGAAGGGACCAGCCTTCGACCTCCCGATCGCCCTTGCCTTGCTCGTGGCCAGCGGTCAGCTTGATCCCCAAAAGCTGGAAGGGCTCTGCTGTGCAGGAGAACTAGGCCTGGACGGAAGCTTGAGGTCTTGCCGCGGCATTCTGGCCATGGCCTGCCAGGCAAAGATCCAACAAGCCAAGGCGTTTGTGGTGCCATCAGCCAACGCGGCAGAAGCGTCTCTGGTAGCCGGACTCACCGTCATTAGCGCCAAAACTCTTAGGCAACTCGTTGAGCAATTACGGCATGGGATCCAACACAACTGTTGCCCTCAACCCAAAACGAAAGAGCCTGCAACGCCAATCAACCCTGAAAGCGCATTGGAGCCGCTGACCGCAGCACCCCTCACGATTCAACATTTCGCTCGACAGGCACTGGCGATTGCTGCAGCTGGGGGACACCACCTCCTGATGGTGGGGCCTCCTGGCTGTGGCAAAACGATGTTGGCGCGCCAGCTCCCCAAGATTCTTCCACCGTTGAGCGATACAGAGGCTCTGGAGCTCACACGCCTGCAATCCATTGCTGGCACGCTCGGCAGCGTGACAAGCCTGGTTCGACAACGACCATTCCGGGCACCGCATCACAGCACCACGGCAGCAGGCCTTCTCGGCGGAGGCGTCAATCCTCGTCCCGGTGAATTGAGCCTGGCCCATGGAGGCGTGCTGTTTTTGGATGAACTCACTGAATTTCCGAGATCCATCCTCGATCAGTTGCGTCAGCCTCTGGAGGAGGGAGTTCTCTGGATCAGTCGAGCCCGAATGCGCTGCTCCTTCCCCTGTCGGGTCACCCTGGTGGCTGCCACCAATCCCTGCCCTTGTGGCTGGCATGGTGATTCTTCCAATCGCTGCCGTTGTTCGGAGCTTCAACGGCAGCGCTACTGGAATCGTTTATCAGGTCCATTTCTAGAGCGTCTCGATCTTCAATGCCGCCTCGAACCCGTACCGACAGGCCAACTACGCCGTTGCTTCAAGACCACGGATGATCCAACAGACAATCAATCTGGAGGCAGTTTCTCCCCCGAAGCAATCCAGGCCGCGCGCATCAGAATGTGTGAACGCAACCCGGGCGGCCAACTCAACAGCCAACTCAGTGCGCTTGAGCTTGGGCGCTACGGCCAGATTGAAGAACGAGCCTTTCAATGCTGGGAGCAGGTGGTGTCGAAACGGCAGCTGAGCATGCGCAGCAGCTTGAGGCTCCTGCGCGTTGCCCGAACGATTGCCGACTTAGAAGCTCTGCCAAAGGTGAGTGAACAACATCTGGCAGATGCGATCTGCTTCCGTAGCTATGACCACACGCCTTCAGCCAGCACTTGAGCTGATGGCCACTAACGCGATCCGTGATGAGGAATATCCCGGTAGGGCTGGACACCAATCGGAGGAGGAACCGTCTTCTTCTCCTCACTTGGATTGCCAACGGCGTGTGACAGGGTTTCGGCAAACCAGTCACGAAGGGAATTAAACATGGATGCCATAAGGAATCTCATTCGAGATGCTTCAAGTCTCGGAAGACACTCAGAAAAAAGAAACAGTCGAAATACCGATTAATTCGATATTTCGACACGGCCTATCAGGTCTAAAGCTAAAAATGCTGTTCGATCAACGACGACGACGGCGCTGTTGAGCTTTGCGCTTGTACTTCTCGATTGGAGTCTCGTGATGGCGCAGGCGCTTGAGATCTGCAAAGATCCCGGCCTTGGAGACCTGACGCTTAAAGCGACGCAAGGCAGATTCGATGCCTTCGTTTTCTCCAACCGTGACCTGAGTCATTCAACAAGCGAGGATTTCCAGCTAAGCAATGTAGCAAGCGATGGGCAATGCGCTCAGAGTGCATCTGGGGATCCGGGCATGCCATCCCGATACACATAAAGATGTCCCAGCGTGCGCTTGCCGTATTGACGCCTCATCAGCTTCCAGCCTGGTTCAAGATTCAACTTGATGAAACCGTTTCCAGGACCTCCTGAACGAGCCACCACCATGGTGGGACGGGAGGGATCACGAGTCGGGACGGCCAAAAGCTCGACATCTGATCCGGATTTGACCACGGACAGGCGGTAACGCGTTCCCAGGTCATCTCCACCAATTCGCAGGGAATAGCCATTCCCATCGATATAGCGGTTACAGATTCCGGTGAAGTCGAAGCTGGCCAACAGCGGATCAACCACTGCAGGGGCAGCTCCCGAAACGGCAAAACACGGACGGGCACTGGTGCGCTGTTCGTAAATGTTCAGCTGAGAACTCTCCCCTTTACCGATGGGAGCCGACACCATCACGAACTGGCTTTCGTCCACGTCTGCAGCGGTGAAAACAGAGCCTTGAGCAGTCGCTGCTTGCGGGAGACCTGTGGCCAAAGCGGAGGCAAACACAGCAAAAGCAACAGCAGCGTTCCAAGGACGGCCCATCAATCAAATCCGATCATTAAGGGGATCGTATTAGTCCCTTTGGGTCCAAGCACGTGCCATCAGGCCGGTTTGTTGAGACGAATCGCGACCAAAAGTGACCCAAGTGTTGCTGGGAGACTCAAACCAAGGATCCACCGGGTTGGATTCACGCCGAGATCAGGATCGCCGTAGGCCAATTCAAAAACACTGCCTGTGGCTGCGATGCCGAGCACGCACGCCAGGGCCAGAAACAGGCCAGCAAGGGGTTTCATTGGCATCGGTTTAAGGCGTCATGGGGCGGACGTCCGTTGCAAGAAAGCCATGGTCTTTCAACTCCTTCTTCAGCCCACTGGAATCGGTCACGCGATCCACAAACAACACCCCACGCAGGTGATCCATCTCATGCTGGATGCAACGCGCCATCAAACCATCAGCCTTCATGGTGCGCGGTCGTCCCATCTCGTCTCTGAAACTCAATTGAATGGCCGTTGGACGGACCACATCGAGATACACGCCTGGGATGCTTAAGCAACCCTCCTCGTATGTATCAACCGATGCGCTGCAGGTTGTGATTTCAGGATTGATCAGCACAAGAGGTGGGGTGCTGGGTGTCTCAAGATCGAGGTCGATCACCAGCAATTGCTGATGAACCCCAACCTGAGGAGCCGCCAAGCCAATGCCATGGGCGGTGTACATGCTGCGCAACATATCGCGAGCCAAGTCGCGCACGCGCTCGTCCACCTTGCCGATCCGGCGAGCATCCCCGCGCAACGCATCGTCGCCAAGGGTATGTATATCGAGTGGAGCCTTCTCTAAAGGCTCCTTAGGTACGGCAATCGAGGAGCTGCTCTTCTCAGCCGATCGTGCCAACTGGGCAAAGCTCCTAGCCAAAGCCCCTCCTACCTTGAAGTTGTCCTGATCTTAGGCAGACCTGATCTCTGCCTGATCCGTTCGACATGTCTCTGCAACAGCCCCTGCCCGCAACAACCGCTCTCGGACGCACTCCGGTGCTGCGAGCTCCGCAACTGCTGGGGGATTGGGTGCTCTGGCTGGAGCAGCGCCCCCACGAGAAAGGACGCACCACAGCACTGATCCGCCGCTGGAAGGAGACAGCCAGCACACCCCTGGAACTCACACCAGCCCCCATCAATTTGCGCAGCAGAGTGCACGACTACGGGGGAGCACCGCTCACAGCGACCCTGATGGAGGGAACACTCCAGGTGGTTTGGGTCGATGACAAGGACGGTTGTCTCTGGTTCCAAGCCTGGACAGGCCTGGATGGGGCTAGCGCCCAATCACTAAACGCCCTGGCACCCCCCCATCGGCTGACCTCTCCCAGCGATAGCGCGCTGGGGGGAGGCGTGATCGACCTTGCCCGCTCTCGCTGGTTGGGCGTGATGGAGGAAGCCGGTTGTGATCGCTTAGTGAGCGTTGCCCTCGATCAACGGAACCAAACCCCTGTCGTCGTGCATCAGCCCGCTGATTTCGCGGGCTATCTCGCCCTTAGTTCAGACGGCGGCCAGCTTGCCTGGGTGGAATGGCAGCAACCCTTCATGCCCTGGGATTGCTCCCAGCTCGTTCTGGCGCGGCTTACGGCCACAGGAGCACTGGAGGAGTGCCAAGTGATCGCCGGCGCTGACCCCGCAGATCCTCAGGGAATCTCAGTGTTTCAACCCCAATGGCTGCCGGATGGAAGCCTCGTCGTGGCAGAGGACAGGAGCGGCTGGTGGAATCTGATGCGCCACCCCCGCGCCGAAAGCTTGAGCAACCACTGGCAACGCCTTTGGCCCATGGCCAAGGAGACGGCCATGCCCCAGTGGGTGTTTGGAATGAGTACCACCGCTTGGGATGGAGACAAGCTGTTAGCGGCCATCTGTGATCAGGGTGAATGGCAGTTGCAACGGCTTGGACTCGATGGCTCAGCAGAGCGTGTGGACCAACCCTTCAACGATCTCGCCGATCTCAACGCAGCCAATGGCAGGGCCGTCGCCATCGCGAGCAACAGCACCACAGGCCAAGGGCTCCTCGAGCTCGACTTGGGCTTAGGCAGCTGGCAACACACTCCAGCCGCGGCAGCAGCCATGGAGGTCAACGCGATCAGCGTGGCCCAGTCGTTGTGGTTTGACGGGTCTGACGGGCAACGCACCCAAGCCTGGTATTACCCCCCAGTCGGGGGAGCCGATGCCTCGTCGCCCCTGCTGGTGAAGAGTCATAGCGGCCCGTCGTCGATGGCCCGCCGCGGCCTAAGCCTCGCCATTCAGTTCTGGACTTCGCGGGGCTGGGGAGTCGTGGACGTGAATTACGGAGGCTCCACAGGATTTGGGCGGACTTACCGCAACAGGCTGCAAGGGAAATGGGGAGTGGTGGATGTCAACGATTGCGCCGCAGCAGCCAAAACCTTGATTGCCAAGAACTGTGCGGATCCGAACCGCATCGCCATCGAAGGGGGAAGCGCCGGTGGCTTCACCACACTGGCCTGCCTTTGCTTCACAGATGTGTTCCGCGCCGGAGCCTGCCGTTATGCCGTCAGCGATCTCAGCGCTTTAGCCACGGAGACCCATCGCTTTGAAGCCCGCTATCTGGATGGACTGATCGGGCGGTGGCCCGAGGAGAGGGATCTCTATGAACAGCGATCGCCGCTGCGCCATGCCGAACAGATTCGCTGTCCTGTGATCTTTTTCCAGGGTCTCAAAGACAAGGTCGTCCTGCCACAGCAAACCGAACGCATGGCCGAGGCCTTGCGCCGCAATGCGATCCCAGTGGAAGTGCACACCTTCCAGGAGGAGGGGCATGGCTTCCGAGATAGCGCTGTGCAGGTCGCCGTTCTGGAGTCAACAGAGCGCTTTTTCCGCCAACACCTCAATTGTTAGCGGCTTGGCCATATCCCAAGCCACGGAACTGGCGATGGACCTCTTCCATTTGTGATGCCGACAACAGCGGAGGTTCCCCGAGCTGCAGAGCTTGCAAATACATCTGTGCCAGCGTCTCCACCTCGACGGCAATCTTCAGGGCCTGATCAAGATCCCGTCCCAAACTGACCAATCCATGGTGAGCCAGCAAACAGGCCTGCCGGTCCTGAAGTGCCTGCACCGTATGGGCTGACAACTCAGCGGTGCCGAAGGTGGCATAGGGAGCACAGCGAATGTCATCCCCACCAGCCACCGCTGTCATGTAATGGAACGGTGGAATCCCCCGGTCATGGCAGGCCAAGGCGGTTGCATGGATGGGATGGCAATGCAATACCGCCATCGCATCGGGTCGATCAGCGAAGACATCGGCATGCAAGCGCCACTCTGAGGAGGGTCTGCGGTCATGACCAGGCCGTCCGCTTGGCAAAGGTTGGCCGTAACAATCGATCGCCACCAGATCTTCCGGCTCCATCTGGTCGTAGGCCAAGGAGCTGGGGGTCACCAACAATCCCCCCTCAATCCGCAACGACAGGTTGCCGGACGTGCCCTGATTCAAGCCAGTGCTGTTCATGGCACGGGCCACCTCCACGAGCTCGCAGCGCAATGCCCGATCGTTCATTGCACCTCCTGAATCAGCCACGGTTGTAGAGCTCCTTCAGGCCAACTTCGTTAGCCGTCGCCACACCACGGTCGGTGATCAGAGCCGTGACAAGCCGCGCCGGGGTGACGTCGAACGCCGGATTAAACCCGGCACAACCATCAGGCGTGAGCTGCACACTCACAATTTCACCGGCCGACTCCCCAGCAATCACACGCCCCTGCATGGAAGTCACTTCCTCAGCAGAACGTGCCTCAATCGGGATCTCTGCCACACCATCCGCAAGGCGCCAGTCGATGGTGGACGTCGGCAGGGCGACATAAAACGGCACGTTGTTGTCATGAGCCGCCAGGGCCTTGAGATAGGTGCCAACTTTGTTGCAGACATCGCCGCAGCGCGTGGTGCGATCGGTCCCAACGATCACAGCATCCACCTGGCCATGCTGCATCAGGTGACCACCTGCGTTGTCCACAATCACGGTGTGAGGCACCCCCTCACGGGCCAACTCATAGGCCGTAAGCGATGCCCCTTGATTGCGCGGCCTGGTCTCATCCACCCAAACATGAATGTTCAGCCCTGCTCGATGGGCTTTATAGATCGGTGCCAACGCCGTTCCCCAGTCAACGGTTGCTAACCAGCCGGCATTGCAATGGGTGAGCACCTGAAAGGGCTCGTTTTGCCGTGCACTCGGTCGCTGCTCGGCCAACCTCCGAAACAGATTGAGGCCATGCTCTCCAATCGCCTCGCACATCGCCACATCTTCATCAGCAATCAGCGCCGCCTCCCGCCGAGCCGCCGCCGCTCGATCCGCTTCCGGCAACGGTTGCACTAAATCTCGAACCCGTTCCAAAGCCCATCGCAGGTTCACAGCTGTGGGTCGACTTGCGTTGAGCTGATCAAAGGCGTGGGACAAGCCAGCATCGCTGGCGTCGTCTTGAAGGGCGAGCATCAAGCCATAGGCGCCGGTGACACCGATTAATGGCGCACCCCGCACCAACATGGTGCTGATCGCATCTGCCGCCTGGTCACAACGCGTCAGCGTTCGAGTGATCAAACGGTGGGGCAGCAGGGTTTGATCGATCACACCCACGGAGCGCTGATCGGATTCAAGCCAAATCGTCCGCCAGGCCTGGCCATCAATGTTCATGGTCGAATCAACGGCAAGCGCCGAATGGCTTCTTTCATTCTCTGATGCGCACGATCCAGAAGTGAATCGGCCAAATCGCGCCACCTCTCCCTGGTGTAGCGGTCACATCGGCAGCTCAAATCGGTCGATACCCAAACCAGTCAGGCACCTGATTCTGACTTTCACCATCGAGCTGGCGATGGAGGTGCACGTAAACATTGTTGCTCCCAGTCAACGACAACTGTTCAATGGCCACGCAATCATCCACAGCACTGAGATCGTCCTTGTGCTGCTCAAGCGCATCCAGCAACCAGCGCGTCTTGGCTGCTGATTTAGCGGCTTGCCGCGAAGGGGCCACCACGAGTCCAAAGCGATGCAATTCCGCAAGCGAGTCGGGCTGGTAGCCCCCGAGGTTGACGAACCACAACCGCTGTTCATCGGAAGCAGGCTCCAGTTCAAGGGTGATGCGCCAGCCGTCGATGCAATGCACGGTCATGTAGCTATCGAGATGCAACCCGCGACGGCGACCAAACCACTGACGACGAAGCTCGGGATAGGTGTCCTCGATGCAGCGGCCCACCACAAAACGCACATCGTGAAGCTCGATCAAACTTCGATCCGTGCGACCTCCGAGTACCACCAGAAACAAGGTTGGGAGTTCCAAACGCGAGGGGTGGGAAGGGCTCATTCAAGGTGCCATCGTGTGGCCCAGATGTGAACCATGCGTGGATCTATTCGAAAGGCAATGGGCCACATACCGAATCCTGGTTGAACACAACCTGATGGAGCATTGTGAAATCAGTGAGGCCACAACCGCTGGGATCCATCAATGGCTGGCCCAGCGAGAGGATCAGACTCAAGCCGTTGCCATGGTTGATCTGGGCTGTGGAGACCTCGGGCAGCTAGCGCCCCTACTCCGCACCCTTCCCCTCAAAAAGTACGTCGGTTTAGACCTCACACAAGCAGTTCTACCGCTCGCTCAACGCAATCTGGGGTCCGTTCCCTACCCCTGTGTCTGGGAACACGGCGATCTCCTGAACTGGGCCTGTTCAAGCCAACACAATCGCGTTGACCTCATCCACTCATCCTTCGCCTTACACCATCTCAGTCAAGACCAAAAGCTGATGTTTCTAGAGGGTGCAAGGAAAAAGATTGAAACCAATGGACTGTTCATCTGGGCGGATGTCTTCCGCCCCAATCAAGAATCACGATTGGACTACCTCAGAAGATATTGCAAACGAATCAGCCAATGGCCTGGCCTCTCTCAGACCCAACGAAACTCCATCTCCCAACACATCCAAACCCATGACTTTCCCGCCAACCGTGATTGGCTCGAGCAGCAAGCGAGAGCCCATGGCTGGTCAATGCGCTGGGCTTGGATCGGTCAACACAATGCTGAGGCTGTAGCCCTGCTTCAACCCATTTAGAAAGTCGCTAGCCGTTTTCACGGAAAAACTCGATCACACTCACCAGCTCATCAGCAAAGCAATCGATTTCAGCATGAGTCGTACAAAAGCTGAGGCTCGCGCGGGCTGAGCCCGTGACTCCGTACAAGCGATGCAGCGGCTGACAGCAATGGTGACCACTGCGAATACAGACACCGGCCAGATCAAGCATCGCCGCGATGTCGTTGGCATGAACACCCTCCACCACAAACGTGGCAAGGGCTCCTCGGCCAGGCTG
>NZ_JAKUHK010000040.1:0-11070 GCF_023630655.1 Synechococcus sp. MU1655
CCTCGCAGATGTCAGTGACGATCGTGTGTGCCATAGCGATTGGTTCCTATCGAGGGCAATCTAATCAGAGAGCCAGTCCATGGTGTTGCATCCGGATGACTGGAGACGCCTCTCTGCTTCTTCACGGTTGTGACAAGACTTGAGATCACATTCGGCGATTTTCCCTTGAGCATGCCAACGCGTCTGTTTCACTAAAGCCTTTTCAAGGCTTGAATCATCACCCCAGCAAATTAAAATACGTGCTTCGGCTTTCGCAAATTCGGTGTTAGAGCCAGGAAGATCACGAATATCGTCGAGACAGAAACTAAATCCCACACCTCCAGCTTTCAACTCGCTTTCACCACATCGCTCTACCAAACCGTCGTAACGTCCTCCACGGGCAATCACCACTGGAGCTGAAACCCCCTGACAAACCAGTTGGAAAACAAAACCGTCGTAGAGCTGATGGTGAGGGTGAAAGGTGGGATCCAATTGAAGTGCGAGAGATTGTTGTTCAGCAAGTGGACTGAGATGCACAAACAATCGTGTCAGGTCAGTCAAAACAGGTTGCGAACCGAAACTTTCTTCCAACAGTTCAAGGGTGGTCATGGGTGTGCCGCGGCAGTCCAGAAGGTTCACCAGCCGTTGGAGATCTGAAGCTTCAAGTCCCATGGCTTCTAGACCGAGTCGGTCGTATTGGATTAAGCAGCTGCGGATTTCTTCCCGAAGCGGTTGCTGAAATGGGGCCAACACCAATTCCATCAATGACGTATGGCCAATCAGAAGTTGTGGCTGATGTTCCCCAAGCAGGGAGAGAGCATTCATAGCCTCTAAGAGCAGCGTCAGGAGTTCGAGTTCTGCTGCCAGATCTTTCACTCCGAAAAGCTCAACACCACTGTGCAGCTTCTCTTCAATACACAATCCCCCCTCTTCTGCTGCTCGGCATTCAAAAATGGTTCCGCAGGCACAAAGTCGTAGTGGCCGCGCTCGGTCTTTCAGTCTTGTACAAGCGGCTCTCGCAATCGAGGCTGTCATCTCGGGCCTGAGACCGAGCGGGTCATCAGCAACAAGTCGAACCACGTCATGGCTGGCAATGGCACCACCTGCCATGAGTGTGTCGAGCCTCTCCACCTGTGGTGGCGACACTTCGTCGTATCCCCAATGGCGATACACCGTCGCCAACTGGTCCCGCAAATACTGATTTTGTTGGACTTGCTTCGGATTCAGATCTCGAGCGCCCGTGGCGGGTTGCAGGGCCATCCAGCTAGTCAACAAATCACGAACAACAATCTTATGACTGCCGAACCTCAAGCTCCATAAAGCTTGGGTTCCAAAGCGGTCACGCTGGCCAATTCTTGTTTTAAAGGCAGGTGTAGCCCGGGTGAGGTCGCGAGAATCCTGCCTTGCTCTACATCAAATGGGGTGTCTTTGTAATCACCAACAGAACCACCCGCACAGGCCACCAACGCTGCACCAGCGGCGAGATCCCAGGGTGCCAAACCACGCTCCCAGTAGCCGTCTAATCGTCCAGTGGCAACGAAAGCAAGATCAACGGCAGCGGCTCCTCCCCGACGAACACCGCGACATCGATGGGTTAACCAACAAAACTCGGCGTAATTGTTATCGATCCGTTCGTGCCTGTCGTAGGCAAATCCCGTCACAAGAAGGCTGTCTTGCAATGAGCTGCAATCACTCACCTGAATGGGTGTGTCGTTCACAAAGCTTCCGATCTGAGGGGAACACCAATAGGTCTCGTTCAGAAAGGGCACTGCCACAGAACCCAGCAGTGGGGTCCCCTTCCAGATCAAACCCACTGAGGTAGCAAAGAACGGATACCCATGGGCAAAATTGGTCGTTCCATCGAGGGGATCGACACACCAACACAGGGAACTTGGGCTCCCGCTCGGGCCTGATTCTTCGGCAAGGATCGCAATCGAGGGAGTGTGTTCCCTCAGATAGTCGAGTACCACCTGTTCAGCGGCAAAATCGGCGTTTGTGACTAAGTCGCCAACACGGCCCTTGCTTTTGATACTGCTGAGGCGGCCGTAATGCTTCATCAGCACGGTCGCTCCGAGATTTGCAGCAGTTCGGGCTACCTCAGATAGCTTTCGCAGACTGGATTCGTCAAGTTGAGCATCGTAGGCAACTTGACGACAATCAAGTGCTGAAGACATCACTCCTCCTCCAGTGGAATGCCGTGGCGTATCCGCCCCCGACCGAAATGACGACCGAATTGAAGCTCATACACCTCATCTTCATCTTGTGTGACTGCTTCAAGAGGTCCCAGCGCTCTTGCAACACAAAGCAGTCCATAACCCTGTTGCCTGAGCTCCTTTGAGAGTCCCATGGCCTCTGCTTGATCGAGGCATCCCGCTTTGATTTTTACCGCGCAGGACGTACAGCAACCATTACGGCAGGAGAAAGGGAGTGGATCTCCCTGTTGCTCGAAGCTTTGGAGGATGTACTCCCCCTCTGGAACCTGATGGGTGATCGTTCGTCCAGCCTGTAGCCAGTGAATTGTGACTGTGTGATTTGGTCTCATATCAGGCCCTCAGGAAACGCCCTGCTACATTCTCACTTCAGCCACTGGAGAGGTGGCCGAGTGGTCGAAGGCGCAGCACTGGAAATGCTGTATAGGGGCAACTCTATCGAGGGTTCGAATCCCTCCCTCTCCGTTGAAGCTCATCCACCCCTTGCTTTGCGAGGGGTTTTTGATTGGACTCGAGTCAGCCATTGAAAGAGTCAACCATTGAAAGGGGGGCATCAGCGATCTGACATCCTTTGATCCAAACACATCAAGGAAGAACGACAGACGGAGCACTTTTAGCGAATGAAGCGGAATCAAAAAATCTCTTAGATGAACATCAAAGCTCATGAATGGGTGGAGAGCATCAAGGGCTCTTTGATGCATTCAATCAATTCAAGCGGAAATAGTCCTACAGGAGGTAAAGACAGAGGGTCGTCATACCGATTCAATCAGCCAAAACGACCAGAGACGTAATCCTTAGTAGCCTGCTGTGAGGGAGCATTGAAAATCTTATCTGTGTCATTAAATTCTACGAGATATCCCACTTTCCCTGATTCTCCGTCTATAGCCTCAGCATTAAAGAATGCTGTCATGTCACTGACACGTACAGCCTGCTGCATATTATGAGTCACGATTACGATCGTGAAATTATTTTTAAGCTCATGGATGGTTTCCTCAATCTTCAAGGTTGAGATCGGATCGAGTGCAGAACATGGTTCATCCATCAAGATCACTTCAGGCTCGATCGCTATGGTGCGTGCAATACAAAGACGTTGCTGTTGGCCACCGGAAAGGGAATTTCCACTCTCTTTAAGTTTGTCTTTGCATTCATCCCATATTGCTGCTTGACGTAGTGAGCGTTCAACCAATTCGTCCATATCGCCGTTATATCCATTAATGCGAGCACCGAAAGCAATATTTTCATAGATGCTCTTTGGGAAGGGATTGGGTTGTTGAAATACCATTCCAATGCGACGACGAACTTCGACCGGGTCAACTTCAGGAGCGTATAAATCCGCACCGTCAAAAAGTATTCTTCCTTTAAGAGTACAACCCTCAATCAAATCATTCATTCGATTAAGACCTCTTAGAAGTGTTGACTTGCCACAACCCGAGGGTCCAATAAAAGCCGTTACCTTGCCTCTTGGGATATCACAGAAAACATTTTTTAAGGCTTCAAATTCGCCATAACTAATTGTTGTATTTTGAATCGACAGGCAAGTATCGAGATTTGGTTCCTGCAACTCTGTAGATGAAAGGGCTGTCATGAGAGAAAAGTTCAGAACCGGAAATTGATTAATTGAAGCCTTTAATCATCGATATCACTTATTTGCCATCCTCGCAAACCAACGAGCGAGAAGATTGAGGGCGAATATGAACACAACGAGAAGAAAGGATGCTGACCAAGCGAGTTGGTTTTGCAGATCATAAGGCTGTGCAGCAAAATTATAAATTAAGACAGATAGAGTTGCAATAGGATCAAAGATGCCATTCGGCCAGAACGGAGAGAACAGAGCTGTAAAAATCAATGGTGCAGTTTCTCCAGCTGCTCTAGCGATCGACAACACCACCCCAGTTGCAATCGGAGTAAAAGCCTTAGGGAGCGTAATTTGACTGATGGTCACGAAACGAGATGCACCAACTCCATAAGCAGCACGTCGCAGGTCGTTGGAAACAAGTTTCAAGCCTTCATCTGTGGTCTTGACCACAGTGGGAAGCATCAAAACAGACAGAGCAGTTCCTCCCGCAACTGCGCTGAAGGTATGGCCAAAAAGGATTCGAGTAGAAACAATCACTCCATAAATGAAAACGCCAGCAATGATTGACGGAACACCGGCAAGAACATTCGTTCCAAATCGAATGAATTGTGAAAAGCCACGGCCAGTGGAATATTCGGCTAAGTAAATACCACCACCAACGCCGATGGGAATTGCAATCAAGGCGGCTATCGTTGTAACAACAATACTTCCAAGAATGGCATTACCAACTCCTCCACCTTGTCCGCCTGGAGGAGGCGGGAGTTGGGTAAAGAAATCAACATTAATCGTAGAAATACCTTTGATCAAAACATAAGCAAGAACCGCAATCAACGGCAAAACGCAAAGAAATGAAAACACACCGGCCAAAAATGATAAAAAACGACTACCAAGATTTCTCTTTAAAAAACCCTTATAGCTCAGGTCCGGAACTCGAGCTTCAGATCGAATAGTAGATGAGGAATAGTTCATTGATTAATACTTTAGACTGAGACGTTTTACAAGCCACTGAGCCAATATATTGACCAGCAAAGTAAGAATCATTAAAACAAATGCTGCATACATCAGTGAAGAGAGTTGGCCAACATCTGCCTCTCCAAACTGGTTGGCAAGCATGGCTGAAATCGTATTGCCTGGAGCGAGCAAGGACCAACTAAAGACATTTGAGTTTCCGATAATCATCGTGACCGCCATGGTTTCTCCCATTGCTCTCCCGAGGGCAAGCATCACTCCACCAACAATTCCTGATACAGCTGCAGGCAAAATGACATTCAGAATGGCTCCCCAGCGCGTCGCTCCAACTCCATAGGCAGCTTGGCGGAGTTGCATCGGCACTTGGTTTAATGAATCACGGGCTATGGCAGTGATGATCGGTAATATCATCACAACCAGAATCAAAATAGCTGGCGATATACCTGGTCCCAATGGTTCCGTACTAAAAAATGGTATCCATCCAAAATCCTCATAAAGAAACATGAGAAAAGGTCGAATAAATGGCTCTAAAATAAAGATTGCCCACAAACCTAAAACCACAGAGGGAATGGCAGCTAGCAGCTCTACCATCAAGCCAATAATATTTCTGATCTTCAGTGGAATGATGTCTTCTGTAATGAATATTGCAGTACCAACTCCTAAAGGAACAGCAATAACAAGTGCTAACAGAGAGGTCACAAGTGTTCCATAGATCGCCGTGAACGCTCCGTATTCATCATCAACAGGATTCCAATTGGACGTGACCAAAAATTTCAGTCCGTACCGCCCCATCGACTCCAATGATCCCCAAAACACCACCACAAGGATGGAGATGAGAATCAGCGCAACCATGGAGGCCATGACCACGACCAGCCTCTGAAAACTGCCATCCACAAACTTTTCTGCTGCTGGTCTGCTTCGCAGCAGGTATTGAGCCTTGAAATTGGTCACTCTGCTGGCAGACAGACTGTTAGACCGTAGCCCTACGCCTGCTGTTTGGAAGGTAAGGGAAAGAGCACCAAAGGATTCCAACGCATAGAAGCTTGGTGATTGGAGTTTGGCCCGTTAGCTTGGAGACACCAAATGCGCGGTTATGGGCCGGATCGTCGGAATCGACCTGGGAACCACGAACTCCGTAGTCGCCGTGCTTGAAGCGGGTCGACCGGTGGTGATTGCCAACGCGGAAGGAACTAGGACAACTCCATCGGTTGTGGGCTACACCAAAGAGGATGAGCTGCTGGTAGGCCAGCCCGCAAGGCGCCAGCTCGTCCTTAATCCTCGCAACACTTTTTCAAACCTCAAGCGCTTTGTAGGACGCGCTTGGGATGAGCTCGACGACAACACGCTCACCGTTCCCTACACCGTGAGTGCGAACAACCAGGGCAACGTTCGTGTGGCATGCCCTCAAACCGAACGTGAATATGCGCCTGAAGAGCTTGTCTCAAGCATCTTGCGCAAACTTGTTGATGACGCCAGTACCTATCTAGGCGAAACAGTTGATGCAGCCGTTCTCACGGTTCCGGCCTACTTCAATGATGCCCAGCGCCAGGCCACTCGAGACGCAGGACGTCTAGCTGGTTTGTCGATTGAGCGAATTCTCAATGAGCCCACGGCTGCAGCCCTTGCCTATGGCTTTGATCGAAGTGCTGTGCGTCGCGTTCTTGTCTTCGATCTTGGTGGAGGCACCTTTGACGTCTCACTCCTCCGGATTGCCAATGGTGTCTTCGATGTCAAGGCCACCAATGGCGACACCCAGCTGGGCGGTAATGACTTTGATCAACTCATCGTTGATTGGCTTGCTGAAGCCTTTCTCAAGCAACATCAAATTGATCTTCGCAGGGATCGCCAAGCGCTTCAACGTCTTACTGAAGCGGCTGAAAAAGCCAAACAAGAACTTTCAGGCATTTCCACAACACCCATTTCCCTCCCTTTTATCGCGACCGGTGAGGAAGGCCCCCTTCACATCGAGACCACCCTCGATCGCAAAACATTTGAAGGCCTGTGTCCTGATCTGCTTGATCGACTGCTGACCCCTGTTCAGGCTGCTCTTCGCGATTCAGGCTGGCTTGCAGAAGACATTGACGATGTTGTGCTTGTGGGTGGCAGCACCCGGATGCCCATGGTGATGCAGCTGGTGAGAACGTTGGTTCCTCATGACCCCTGTCAATCGGTCAATCCCGATGAGGTGGTTGCTGTAGGGGCAGCCGTTCAAGCCGGAATCATTACCGGTGAGCTGAGAGATCTTCTGCTCAATGACGTCACACCCCTGTCCCTTGGTTTGGAAACTGTGGGAGGCCTCATGAAGGTCTTGATTCCAAGGAATACACCCATTCCAGTCCGTCAATCCGACGTGTTCAGCACATCTGGTGCCAACCAATCATCCGTGGAAATTCACGTTTGGCAGGGTGAGCGACAAATGGCGCAAGACAACAAGTCCCTAGGCCGTTTCCGCTTATCAGGGATTCCTCCTGCGCCCCGTGGTGTCCCGCAAATTCAGGTCGCTTTTGACATTGATGCCAACGGAATCCTTCAGGTCAGCGCAACCGATCGCACGACGGGTCGAAAACAATCCGTCACGATCCAAGGTGGATCGAATCTCAACGAAGACGAATTACAAGCACTTTTAGCCGAAGCGGAAGCTCGCGCAGATGAAGACCGGCGTCGGCGTGCGGCGATTGAGCGGCGCAATTCAGCCCTCACTTTGGTGGCGCAAGCAGAGCGACGTCTGCGTGATGCCGCTCTAGAACTCGGTCCATATGGCGCTGAACGACAGCAGAGAGCCGTTGAAATGGCCATGCGAGATGTCCAAGATCTGCTTGAGCAAGATGATCCTCAGCAATTGGAGATGGGCGTCAGCGGCCTTCAGGAAGCTCTCTTCGGTTTAAACCGTCGCCTTTCTGCAGAACGAAGCAGCGATACGGGTCCGCTTCAAGGCATTCGAAGCACGCTGGGGACGTTGAAAGACGAACTCTTTGCAGACGACGATTGGGACGATGACCCCTGGTCCACAGGTAACAGTCGTTCCGACGAAAGAATCAGAAGTGGACGTCGAGGAATCGACCCCTGGGATGATGACTTCTATCGCTGAGCCCGATTATTGGGCCCTCCTTGGTCTCGATCCAGGAAGTGACGCAGACGCGCTGAAGAGGGCCTTCAGGCGTGAGGCAAGGCGTTGGCACCCCGATCTCAATGGGAACGATCGCCAAGCTGAAGAGCGCTTCAAACTCGTCAATGAGGCCTATGCCGTCCTCAGTGATCACGACAGGCGTGTCGCCTGGGAACAACGTCGCTCGGGTCGCAGTAACAGCAAAGATCCATTTGCTTCAGGGTTCCCTGATTTCGAGGAGTATCTCGCTGTTGTTCTGGGCATTGGTGATCCACCAGAGCCTGATCGAGCTGAACCCACTCACAAGGAGGATCAAGCGCAATCGGAGCACAGACCAACCCCATCTCCCCAACCGCCTCCGCCTGTTCGCTCACAAGACAATCTCGAAACGACAGTTGTCTTGACCCCCGACCAGGCCCTTCACGGAACAGCAGTGAATTTGGAGCTTTCCGATGGAACGGTGATCGAGGTGGAGACGCCTCCATTCGCTGGGGATGGCTGGCGCCTCCGTTTGGAGGGAGTGGCACCTGGCGGACGTGATCACTTTTTGCAGTTGCAAGTGGTGACCGCTGAGGGGCTACGCATTGATGGGTTGCGCGTGCTGTACCGCTTGGAACTGTTTCCTCCTGATGCCGCCCTTGGATGCGCGGTGGATGTTCCAACGCTGTCGGGATCCGTCACCCTTCAGGTGCCTCCAGGGTCATCGAGTGGTCGTTTGTTGCGATTACGCGAACGCGGCCTGGTCTGGAACGACCGACAAGGAGATCAACTGGTGGAAGTGGTCATCGTGATACCTGCCCATTTGAACGAAGACGAACAAGCCCTTTACCAGAGGCTTCAGGAACTGAGCTTGGACCAAGGGCGGATCTAATCCAGGTCTTTCGATGAGAGACTGAAAGGGACCTCAAACAGCTCATGCTCGTTCACGTCCTTCTTTACGACGCTGGTCAGGACAGTGAGGGCATCCATTCCCTGGAGTTGTCTGGGACAACGGTGGTTTTGATGTTTGAAAACTCCGACGACGCCGAACGGTATGCAGGCCTGTTAGAGGCCCAGGATTTCCCAACACCGACTGTGGAAGCTCTCGATCAACACGAGGTGGAGCTGTTCTGCACGGAGGCTGGGTATGAAGCGCGACTTGTCGAAACTGGTTTTGTCCCTAAAACAGATGATGAACGCTTGATGCTGGCCCCTCCCAGTTCCAATCGAGACGTCAGCAATTGGCAAACAGAAGATCAATCGGTCGATAGCGTTCAACCATCAAGCTCAAGCGATGGTCTGGATGATGTTCGCCGTCGTCTGGAGGATTTGCTGTGAATCCTTCTGAAAATCGGGGCTACCTCACTACAGAGCAGTCGAATCCGCGAAGCGCTGATTTGGACGTGTTGTCCACAGACGACCTGGTGAAATTGTTCATCGATGAAGATCGCAAACCTCAATTAGCTGTTGAAGGTGCCTCAGGCGCTCTCAGTGCTGCAATCGATGCTGTTGCATTGCGTTTAAGCAGAGGCGGTCGCCTTTTTTACATCGGAGCAGGAACCTCAGGCCGACTTGGTGTTTTGGATGCTGCTGAATGTCCCCCCACGTTTTGCAGCCCACCAGAATTGGTCCAGGGTGTTTTGGCCGGAGGTGCTCCTGCCCTTCTGCGCAGTTCAGAGGGACTTGAGGATCTAGAGACGGGGGGAGTAGACGACCTCAAAGGTCATCAATTCAGCGCAGACGATTGTTTGGTTGGCATTGCCGCTGGTGGCACCACTCCTTATGTACTCGGTGCCCTGCAATACGCCGTTGATTTGGATGCTTTGGCGATCGCGATGGCATGCGTGCCTGCAGAACAGGCACCCATGCCCTGTCACCTGGACGTCCGCTTGATCACAGGCCCAGAACTGCTGACTGGATCGACGCGTTTGAAGGCGGGAACAGCAACAAAAATGGCACTCAATATCCTTTCCACCGGGGTGATGGTGAAGTTGGGAAAGGTCTACGGGAACCGCATGGTTGATGTCTCTGCCAGCAACAGCAAGCTTGTCGACCGGTCTCTGAGGATCTTGACGGATCTTGCTGGCCTATCTCGCGAGCAAGGTCTTCCCCTGCTGACGGAAGCCCAGGGATCGGTCAAACGGGCTCTGGTGATGGCGGCTGGATCCATGGATCTTGAACAGGCCCATATCCTGCTGGCCAATCACGACGGCAACCTGCGCGCTGCTCTTGGTTCGATCGGAATCCACCTGAATGAACCCCTTAGTCGGCTGGAGCAGTCGCAGGCCCCCAATAGGAACTCGTAAATAAATCAAGGCGTTGGCGGATTGCCGCAGGAACGGCAGCTGGAGGAGTCATCAAGGCATCCTTAAGGGCGTGATGGGCTGGAGAAGAAGGACGTTCACGGCCTAGTTTCTCCATCAGAGCAAAGAGGATTGGCCCCGTGGCAGCGGCATTTGCTTGGAGGTTGCCAATGATCATTTCAACGGTCACAGCGTCGTGCTCGGTATGCCAACAATCAAAATCAGTCACCATGCTGAGGGAGGCATAGGCGATTTCAGCTTCTCTTGCTAATCGAGCTTCGGTGTGATTCGTCATGCCAATCACATCACAACCCCAGTTGCGATACAGCTCACTTTCAGCTCTTGTCGAGAATGCCGGACCTTCCATACACAGATAGGTGCCACCTCGATGCAGGCGATGCCCAGAAGGCATCTCGGCGGTAGCAGCAGAAGCAAGCAGATCACTCAATCGCTCACAAAACGGATCCGCCAAGCTGACATGGGCAACACAGCCACCACCAAAGAAGGACTGGGGCCTCTGCATCGTTCTGTCGATGAATTGATTGGGGACAACCATGTCGCGAGGGCGGAGATGTTCCTGAAGAGATCCAACAGCGGAAACCGAGATCAACCAGCGCACCCCTAAGGACCTCATGGCCCAAATATTGGCCTGATAGGGAACCTCACTAGGGAGTAGGTGATGCGAGCGTCCATGACGGGCAAGAAACACCACCTCAACGCCATTCAGTTGGCCGACACGCAAACAATCAGAGGGAGCGCCAAATGGAGTCTCCAGCGTGACCTCTTCTACGGATTCGAGGCCCTCGATCGAATACAAGCCACTACCACCGATCACACCAACGCGTGCGTCTTGGAGGGAGGAATGGAGTGTGGTCATTCTTTTAAAAAGGGCGCACTTTGACACTCATCTTGCCCGCTTGCCTAAGATTGGTTTTTGCTTTTGGTGCC
>NZ_JAKUHK010000041.1:0-10769 GCF_023630655.1 Synechococcus sp. MU1655
ATGATCTCCCCTTGAGGGTTCGCCATCAAACCGCGCATGCCCACCAGCTGACGGACTTGGGACATATTGCCCCGAGCCCCAGAGTTGGCCATCATCCAAACCGAGTTGAGTGGATCGTTGTCGTTGAAGTTCTTTTTGACAGCATCAACCAAGCGCTCGTTGGTCTCAGTCCAGGTATCGATCACCTTGGTGTGACGCTCAACCTCTGTAATGACACCAAGCCGATAGGACTCTTCGGTCTCAGTAATCAGTTCTTCAGCCTGATCGAGCAGATCTTTCTTCGCAGCGGGGACCTTCAGGTCGTTCACTGAAATCGACACAGCCGCCTGAGTGGCGTACTTGAAACCAAGGTCCTTGAGTTGATCTGCCATCGAGGCGGTGGCAGCCGTTCCGTGGTTCTTATAGGCCCATGCAACAAGTTCCTTCAGGACCTTTTTATCAACAACACGGTTACGGAATGGAGGCGGTGTTTTAGCAAGTGCACGGGACTTAGCAAAAGCTGCGGCTTCAGCCTTGGCAGCCTTGGCGGCCTTAGCAGACTTACGGGATTTGGAAGGAGTTGAGGTCATGACAGCGCTTGGAACAGAAGGGAAGGAAAAGCTTTGTGAGAGGGGCTTCAGGTGGCTGCCACTGCGTCGATGATCGTGTGATTCATCACCACACGTCCTACGGTCGTCAGGATGTAACGGCTAATCAGAGCGCCGTCTTCGTCAAAGCGGTCACGGCGGTAGGTCCACTGTTCAAAGCGCGTGCCATCGCTAAGGGTCTCAGTGGTGATGGGCTCTTCACGCTCGTCTTCATCTTCAACCTCGCCGTTAAAGCGCACCCAAACCCAGTCATGCAGAGTGATTCGGTTGTCTTCAAAGGCGTGAATCACATCTTCAAGGCTGGAGTAGGTGCGGGATCGATCACCGAATTCAATCGGATGCATTTGGGGCTGCAGAGCCGTTAGGTAATAGGAACCCAACACCATGTCTTGGGATGGCGTGATGATTGGATCGCCCGTTGCTGGAGAGAGGATGTTGTTGCTCGCCAACATCAACATGCGCGCTTCCGTTTGTGCCTCGATTGCGAGTGGCACGTGTACGGCCATCTGGTCACCGTCGAAGTCAGCGTTGAACGCTGGACACACAAGGGGGTGAAGTTGGATCGCTCTGCCATCCACCAACTTGGGTTCAAAAGCTTGGATCCCTAGCCGGTGAAGAGTAGGGGCGCGATTCAGCATGATTGGGTGACCATCGATCACCTCCTGCAACACCTGCATCACCTCATCATCAGCTCGCTGAATCAGCTTTTTGGCTGCCTTGATGTTGTTAACGATGTTTTGACGAATCAGGCGATGGATCACAAACGGCTGGAAGAGCTCAATTGCCATCTCCTTAGGCAAACCACACTGATGCATCTTCAGCTTGGGTCCCACCACGATGACGGAACGACCGGAGTAATCAACACGCTTGCCAAGCAAGTTTTGGCGGAAACGACCCTGCTTGCCTTCGATAATGTCGCTCAGTGACTTAAGCGGACGATTATTAGCTCCAACAACAGTTCGACCGCGTCGACCATTATCGATTAGGGCATCAACCGCTTCTTGGAGCATCCGTTTTTCATTGCGGACAATGATTTCCGGAGCAAGAATTTCCTGAAGGCGGGCAAGACGGTTATTGCGATTAATGACCCTTCTGTAGAGGTCATTAAGATCAGAGGTCGCAAAGCGGCCACCATCCAGCTGCACCATTGGGCGAAGATCTGGGGGAATAACCGGAATCGCGTCCAACACCATCCATTCGGGGCGGGCGTTGGTGGCGATGAAGTTATCGATCACCCGAAGGCGCTTAATCAACTTTGCGCGCTTCTGTCCCTTACTGCCAGCAATCTCTTCACGTAGTTGTTCAGCAACAGCATTAAGTTCGAGATCCTCAAGCAGCTGCTTCAGAGCCTCGGCGCCAATCCCAACGACGGGTTCATTCTCAATTTCTGAATCTTCTGCGTAAATCTCATCTTCAATTTCAAGCCACTCATCTTCCGTGAGCAATTGCTTGTACTTCAAGTCTTTGTGATCGCCCGCATCGAGCACCACATAACAGTTGAAATAAACGATCTGTTCAACATCCCGCAGAGGCATATCCAAAAGGATGGCCACATAACTTGGGATCCCTTTCAGATACCAAACATGAGAGACGGGGGCCGCCAACTTAATGAAGCCCATGCGGTGCCGACGCACTCGGCTCTCCGTGACCTCAACACCACACCGCTCACAAACAATCCCGCGGTGACGGACTCGCTTGTACTTACCGCAATGGCATTCCCAATCCTTAGAGGGACCAAAAATCTTTTCGCAGAACAAGCCGTCCATCTCGGGCTTGAGCGTGCGGTAGTTAATGGTTTCAGGCTTGGTCACTTCTCCAACCACCTGTCCATTCGGCAAGGTGCGCTGACCCCACTCCATCACCCGATCGGGTGATGCAAGTGTGATCTTGACGTAGTCGAAGTGGTTCTCTGTACGCAGATTGCTGTTGGTCATTGGCGTTTAAGAATGAAGGCGGTTGTGTCGTTTCGTTCGTTGATCCGTCAGTCCTCGTCGTAATCGGCGACGCCTAGGGACTCATAGGTGGGTCTGCTTGGGGTACTGCGGCGAGGATTCACGTCTTGCATCAGGTCCACTTCTTTGCCCTCGTCAGTGAATACAGCGATATCCAGACCAAGAGATTGGAGTTCGCGCATCAGCACCTTGAAGGACTCAGGTGTTCCCGGACGAGGAATCGGCTTACCTTTCACGATGGCGTTGAGAGCTTCGTTGCGTCCCTGCATGTCGTCCGACTTGACAGTGAGCAGCTCCTGCAACGTGTAGGCGGCTCCATAGGCCTCAAGTGCCCACACCTCCATTTCACCCAAACGCTGTCCACCTTGCTGGGCTTTACCACCCAATGGCTGCTGAGTCACCAAGGAGTAAGGGCCAGTGGAGCGCGCATGGATCTTGTCGTCCACCAGGTGTACCAGCTTCAGGAAGTGGGAATATCCAACCGCCACAGGCTGGTCAAAAGGTTCGCCAGTTCGTCCATCGCGCAGTAATAGTTTTCCTGGATCTTCGGGGTTGTAGATCCAATCTTTTCCTGGCTGACTTGCCGCTTCCTTGAGGTAAGCCTGAACTGTTTGTTGCGACTTCTCAGGGCCATACATCTCGTCGAAGGGAACGATTTTGACGCGGCAATCGAGATTGGCAGCCGCCCAACCCATCAACAACTCAAAGACCTGCCCCACGTTCATGCGACTCGGCACACCCAAGGGGTTCAGACAGATGTCCACTGGAGTGCCATCAGGCAAGTACGGCATGTCTTCACGGGGAAGAATGCGACTGATAATGCCCTTGTTGCCGTGGCGGCCAGCCATTTTGTCGCCGACCTGAATTTTGCGGCGCTGGGCCACATACACCCTCACCACCATGTTGGCGCCAGGGGGTAGCTCATCACCCTGTTCACGGGTGTAAATCCTTACGTCGACGACACGGCCACGTTCGGTGCTGGGTACGCGCAAAGAATTGTCGCGGACATCACGTGCTTTCTCGCCGAAAATCGCACGCAGCAGTTTTTCTTCGGGAGGCTGATCAGATTCACCTTTCGGAGTGACTTTGCCAACGAGAATGTCTCCACTCTCCACAAAGGCACCGATCCGAATAATCCCCATCTCATCGAGGTTACCGAGACTTTCTTCGGCAACGTTGGGGATTTCACGGGTGATCTCTTCAGGCCCTAATTTAGTCTGACGGGCCTCAATCTCATACTTCTCAATATGAACGGAAGTATAAAGATCATCATTAACCAAACGTTCACTCACAAGGATTGCATCCTCGTAGTTGTAACCCTCCCAAGGCATGTAGGCGATCAGAACATTCTGACCAAGAGCAATTTCTCCGCCCTCACAAGCTGAACCATCAGCAAGAACTTGCCCGATGATCACCGGATCACCCTGTCGAACGATAGGGCGTTGGTTCAGGCAGGTGTCTTGGTTAGAGCGCTGGTATTTCTGCAGAAAATGCGTGTGGTCGTAGCCCTCTTCATCTCGCACCACGATCGCCGTGGCATCAACGAAGGTCACGGTCCCGTTCACTCGTGAAATGGGGACCATGCCTGAGTCACGAGCCACCTGAGTTTCCAGGCCAGTCCCAACGAGAGGTCGCTCCGGACGGAGCAAAGGCACCGCCTGACGCTGCATGTTGGACCCCATCAAGGCACGGTTGGCATCGTCATGTTCCAGGAAAGGAATCAGTGACGTTGCCACTGAAATCACTTGCACCGGGGACAGCTGCACATAATCGACCTGCTCAGGCGGAACTTTTTCGAAGTCCTGCCTGTAGCGAACGGGGATGAGCTCAGCCAAGATTTGGCCATCTGCATCCGTGGCAACGTCACCGGGAGCAACGCGACACTCATCTTCGAGGTCCGCAGAGAGGTAAATCGGGTCTCCACTCTTTTGAACGACTCCGTTCTCGACTCTCCAGAACGGAGTCTCGATAAAGCCATATTCGTTGACTCGGGCATGGGTAGCCAAAGAGTTGATAAGACCAGCGTTCGGGCCTTCTGGGGTTTCAATCGGACAAAGTCGACCGTAATGAGAAGGGTGGATATCTCGAACAGCAAAGCCTGCGCGTTCACGGGTGAGGCCGCCTGGGCCAAGGGCCGAAATCCTGCGTTTGTGGGTGAGCTCAGCGAGGGGATTCGTCTGATCCATGAACTGGCTCAACTGGCTGGAGCCGAAGAACTCCTTAATCGCCGCCACAAGCGGCTTGGGATTCACCAATTGAGCAGGAGTGAGTGAGTCGGTTTCACCAACTGTCATCCGCTCCTTGATAATCCGCTCAAGCCGATTCAAGCCAACGCGAACCTGGTTCTGAAGAAGCTCTCCCACAGAGCGAACACGACGATTGCCCAGGTGGTCAATGTCGTCAAGACTTGCTCCACCAACATCAAGTTCGAGATTGATGAGGTAATCGAGGGTGGACAGGACATCCTCATGGGTGAGGGTGCGGACCGAATCGGGAATCGTGAGCCGAAGCTTTTTATTGATCTTGTAACGACCCACACGTCCTAGGTCGTAACGCTTGGGGTCAAAAAACCGGGTCTGCAACAGCTGCTGGCCACCGCTCACAGAAGGTGGTTCACCTGGACGCAGCTTTTTGTAGAGCTCAAGGAGAGCCTGATCCTCTGAACTAATGCCCTCGTCGTTCGCGGCCTCGATCGATTTTTTGTAGTACTCGGGGTGCCTGAGCTTGTCGACAACATCGTTGTCGGACAGTCCCATCGCACGCATCAAAACGTGGGCATTGATTTTGCGTGTTTTGTCAACACGAACGTGGAGCAGGTCGTTTTTATCCGTCTCAAACTTCAACCAAGCTCCACGATTAGGGATCACGCTTGCGTTGTAAGTACGACGACCGTTTTTATCCTGCTCATCCTTGAAATAAACGCCAGGGCTACGAACAATCTGGTTGACGATGACCCGCTCAGCACCATTGATGATGAACGTTCCACGTTCAGTCATCAATGGAAGTTCTCCAATAAAAACTTCTTGCTCCTTAATCTCACCCGTTTCTTTATTGACCAAACGGCAAGTTACATACATCTGAGACGCGAAGGTCGCATCTCGACGTTTTGCCTCTTCAACATCATGCCGGGGACGCTTCAGCCGATACTCACTGCCGACGAAGTGCAGCTCCAGCTTGCCGGTGTAATCCGTAATGGGTGAGAAGCTCTCCAGCTCCTCGATCAGACCCTTATCCAGAAACCACTTAAAACTTGCCCGCTGCACCTCTACCAAATCGGGCAGGTAGGTGACGGTCTTGGCGACTTGAATCGCGCTGCTGCTCATGCGGAGACCTGCAGTTGAAAAGTGGGAACAAAGGCCTGAAGGATCGTCAAATCTTCAAAAATCCAAATCTCATCACCACAAGAAGAGGCAGCCATCCCAATCTAGGAACGACTGCCGTACTCCATGGCTCTAGAGGTTTTTGGTCTGAACAGATGACGTCGTCAATGAACCGGAAGGAAATGGACGCTTCTGGGGCCGAAAACACAGAAACTGCATCTTGGCCAGGCCGATTGAACATCGTACACTTCCACCTCCACTAAAGCAGCCTTTTTGTCAGGGAAGGGCGAACAAGCGTCTGGCATTCGCAGTGCTGGCATCCGCCACTTCCACCACAGTCTGCCCCCTCAGTTCAGCCACTCGCTCGGCAACTGATGCCACAAAAGCAGGTTCATTTCTCTTGCCGCGCCGGGGGACTGGGGCAAGGAATGGGCAATCAGTCTCAACAAGAAATCGGTCCTGAGGTACGTCTTTAGCGCAGATATGCGTGTCGACAGCTTTCGGGAAGGTGACCGTGCCACTGAAACTGATGTAGAAGCCAAAGTCGAGGAATGCGGCCATTTCAGATGGCGTCCCACCCCAACAATGCATCACTCCCCGCGGGCAATTGCCTCTGAGTTGTCTCTCTCGTAGTTCAGCCAGCATCGGTTCAGCTGCATCGCGGCAATGAACAATCACGGGTAGATCCAGCTCCACAGCGAGATCCAGTTGAGGCTTAAGCACGGACAACTGCTGATCGAGATTCTTGTCTCGAAACAGATCGAGGCCAAGCTCCCCGATCGCCACCACACGTGAATCGTCCTTGGCAGCAGCGCTTAAAACTTCAACGGTATCGGCAGCCCAATGTTCCGTATCGAGAGGATGCACTCCAACGGAGTAACGCATCTCAGGGAAACGGTCAGCTAACGAACGAATCGCCGGAATCTCCGAAGGCTCAACGCAGGCATGCAGCAAGGCAGTAACACCTGCCTCTCTCCATCGAAAAGCCACCTCATCAAGATCCTCCTCAAAATTGCGGAAAACGATGTGACAGTGACTGTCGATCAGGGTGGGTGTGGACATCAGATCAGGACCTGAAACGCGCCTTCAGGCCCATTGTGCCGGGGGGAGATCAACTAACGCTTGGCTCAATAGCGCGCTTGACGGCAGTACTCAAACGAGACTTTTGATGAGCTCCGGCATTGCGATGCATCACACCACGCTTGACCGCTTTATCAATTTTGCTGAATGCTGCATTCAGGCTGGTTGTCAGCGTGGTTTTAGCCTCATCTCCTGGGGCCTCGCTGTAGGCACTGCAGGCAGTGAAACAGCGCTTCATGAGAGTACGAAGCGCTGATTTATACGCTTTGTTCTGTAAGCGATTGCGCTCGCCGATCTCGACGCGCTTCTTCGATGACTTGTTATTGGCCACAGAGCCGGATTTCAGTTCAACAATCCGTGACCATAACCCACCGCCCCGCAAATCATCGAGCACATGCTTCAAGGGCCATTTAGTTTGAGGGCGAACGTCAATCAGGAGATGACAGTGCTGAGCAATGAGCATCCGCCTGCCGGTCTCATGCGTTGCATCAGCACCGCGGCGCAAGCTGAACAAGAACTCGATCGGATCGCGACAAGAACAACCGGAGCGACCCAGCGAGAAGCGGAGCTACGGGTGCAAGAGATTTTGGAGCAGGTCAAAAGGGAGGGAGATCAAGCTCTCATAAGCCTCACAGAGAAATTTGATGGCTTCCGCCCAGAACCTCTTCGTATCGACCCAGGCCTACTGGAACAAGCCTGGAATGACACGCCAGCCAACCTTCGTGATGCCTTAGATCTCGCGCACAGACGCATCCAAGACTTTCACCAGCGGCAACGTCCCTCTGACCTCAGCGTTTCTGGTGTTCATGGAGAGCAGATCGGTCGCCGCTGGCGCCCAGTCCATGCAGCAGGCCTTTACATCCCAGGGGGCAGAGCTGCATACCCCAGCACAGTTTTGATGAATGCCGTGCCTGCAAAAGCTGCAGGCGTAAAGCGAATCGCGATGGTCACCCCTGCTGGGTCCAGCGGATTGATCAACACCACTGTTCTTGCAGCCGCTCACATTGCTGGGATCAGGGAGGTGTATCGAGTCGGCGGTGCACAAGCAATCGCAGCTCTTGCCTACGGAACAGAAACCGTCCAGAAGGTTGATGTCATCAGTGGACCAGGAAACCTTTTCGTGACGTTGGCCAAAAAATCGGTCTATGGCCAGGTAGGCATCGATTCTCTCGCAGGTCCAAGTGAAGTCTTGGTGATCGCCGACCAAACGGCCAAATCAGAGCAGGTGGCGGCCGACCTCCTCGCTCAGGCAGAACATGACCCACTGGCAGCAGCCATCCTGCTCACAACGGAAAAGGAGCTCTCTCGATCCGTCCCTGCAGAGATCGAACGTCAGTTGGCGTCCCATCCTCGCGAGAGCATTTGCCGGCAATCCTTAAGCCAATGGGGAGTGATTGTGACTTGCGACAGCCTTGAACAGTGCGCAAGTCTCAGCGATCGCTTCGCCCCAGAGCACCTGGAACTCCTTGTCGAGCGACCAAGAATGATGGCTGACCGCATCAACCACGCAGGTGCTATTTTTATTGGCCCATGGAGTCCAGAGGCGGTCGGAGACTACTTAGCCGGTCCTAACCACACACTCCCCACCTGCGGCGCCGCTCGGTTTAGCGGTGCCCTCAGCGTGGAGACGTTTATGAGTCACACCTCGCTCATCGAGTTCAACAAGGAAGCCCTTGATGCAACCGGGGTGGCTGTGGAGACCTTGGCCATCAGCGAAGGTCTCCACAGCCATGCCAATTCGGTACGGATCCGTCTTCAGTAAGCGGTCTTACACCACACGCTCAAGACTTCGGACTCCAGCAACGCCATCCTTGATTTCACCAACGAGAACTTCGTCAGCAAGGTTGACGAAGAGGCCGTTCTCCAAAACACCAGGAAGATTGTTGATCTCACCCTCGAGGGCAATCGGATCAGAGATTCCATCCTCAAATCGCACATCCAAAACAAGGTTGCCCTGGTCGGTCACCACTGGGCCAGCTTTACGGGTTGCCATACGCAATTCGGCAACTCCTCCCATTGCTTTGAGCTGGGATTGAACTTGCACCCATGCTCCTGGAAGCACTTCAACTGGGAGTAAGAAATCGAGATTTAAACGCTGAACAAGCTTTGTGGAATCAACCACGACAATGAAACGCTCTGCTCGGGCAGCAACAAGCTTTTCTTGTACATGGCAGGCACCTCCACCTTTGATCAACTGAAAGGAAGGATCCACTTCATCAGCACCATCAATCGCTAAATCAATGCGATCAATGGCGTTCAAAGCACGCAGAGGAATCCCCAACTCAGCGGCAAGCACCTCTCCTTGAAACGAGGTGGTCACGCCGACGATGTCATGGAGCTGACCTGCTGCAAGTCGTGCCCCGAGGCCTTGAATCATCAAAGCGGCAGTGGACCCAGAACCGAGGCCCACCACCATGCCGTCACGAATCTGCGCAACGGCCGCCTCCGCGACGGCTTGCTTCATTTGAGTTTGGAGATCCGACATCGATCAGCTGCTGAGGGCGAGACCGTAGCAAGAGCTCTCAGCTCATTCCTGGCAAAGGAGCCGGTTTCACCGACAGCTGCAGATCTCCCCCATTGCGAAGAACCTGCAACAGCAAGGGCTGATCAATTTCAGCTTGGTCCACCTGTTTCAACAAATCCTGAGGATCTCGAATGGTGTCGTCGCCAGCTTGAACAATGAGATCACCTCGCCTCAATCCAGCCCGTTGAGCAGGGCTATCGGGAAGAACTGATTGCACCAAGGCACCGGAGCGTTCAGGCAATTCAACGAGAGCATTGGGATCACGGTTATGGTCGCGCGCAATCCGAGCGGTGAGAGGAACAAGTTGGACGCCTAAGTAGGGATGTACAACCTCACCGTCCTTCTGGAGTTGATCAGCGACTCGGGAGGCCAAATTGATCGGGATCGCAAATCCCAATCCGGCCCCTGGACCAGAGCGAACCAGCGTGTTGATGCCAATCACTTCACCGGAAGCATTCACGAGCGGCCCGCCTGAATTACCAGGGTTAATGGCTGCATCGGTCTGAATCAGATCCAGACGCTTATCGGAAAAACCGAGGCTGCTGATATTGCGATGAAGACTGCTGACAATGCCCAACGTGACCGTTCGCTCCAAGCCAAAGGGAGTACCTAAAGCAATCGCCCAATCACCAACCTCCAAGGCCTCAGAGTCCCCCAAGGTTGCCGGGGAGGGAAGAGCTCGTCCAGACAGTCGGACCAGCGCGAGATCGGTGACCGGATCTTGACCAATCACTTCCCCGTCTCTCTGTTCCCCATCGGACAAGGTCACATTGACAGTGCTGACTTGATCAACAACGTGGGCATTGGTCAAAACCAGACCATGTCCATCGATCACAACCCCTGACCCCTGACCCCTCTGTCGCTCAGGGCCAATTCCATAGCCAGGCTCTCCCAGGAGATCACGCAGCAGAGGATCAATCAGATTCGGATCAAAAGGCTGCCGCTCGATCAAGCGTTCGGTGTCAATCCTTACGACCGACGGCGCCACATCCCGGACTGCATTGGCAACAAAGCTGTGCCCGTTGGCCGTAAAGGAGAGATCAGCAGCCTGAACGGGAAGGCTGCCAAAGCAAGACGTGACCAGAAGGGCTGTCAGGCAACAACAGCGAATGATTTGGAAAACCTTCATGCCGGCGGCCAAAGATCAGGAACACGTGGGGATTCTCACGCTAGTGGCCCCGCTCTGGAGAACGGAGCACCCGCATCGTTCAACTCACTTTCAGAGGAAGCACGGCATTAGTTTGATCAACTCTTTCATCTCCCCAGAGCCATGACCGTGCCGTCAAAAGCGCCACTTCGATGCGAG
>NZ_JAKUHK010000042.1:0-10594 GCF_023630655.1 Synechococcus sp. MU1655
CGAATGGAATCCATGATTGCCATGCTTCGTTCCAGGCTGGCGCCTTCCGACAAGGTGAAATAACCACGGATTTGGCCCTGGTCTTCGTTGGGGATAAAAGCTGTCGGAGTGTTGCGAAGGACGACTCCCGTGAGCATCAAGCTGATGATTAAAACGATGCCCACCCAATTGGGTCGGTTTAATAGCTTGCGCAATGTTCGTGAGTAGTGCCGTTCAGTGCTTTGCATGGCCTTTCGGAGACCATCGCTGAGTCGTCTGATCGGTCCAGGCAGGCGTCCATTCCCTGGAGTGAGAACCCTTGCTGATGCCATTGGCGTGAACGTGAGGGCGTTCAACGTGGAGAACACAATGGCAGCCGTAATCGTTAAGGCAATCGGTTCGTAGAGGCGACCAATTGACCCTGGAATCAACAGAACAGGAACGAAAACCGCTACGAGAACCAAAGAGGTGGCCACGATTGCTCCGGCCAATTCCTGCATCGCCGTTTCGGCTGCCTTTAGAGGTGGGTCTCCCTTTTCAATCCGATCGGCAATTTCCTCGCTCACCACGATTGCATCGTCTACAACAATGCCCGTCGCAAGAATCAGCCCGAACAGAATCAAACTGTTGATATTTGAACCGCTGAGGCGGATGACCAACAAGCTGCCGACCAACGAAATAGGTACGGCGATCCCAGGCACCATGGCTAACCGCCAGCGCCCCAGGAAGAGCACCAAAACAACTAAAACCAGCAGGACTGCATCGCGGAGAGTCGTGATGGTGCGATCGAGATTGGCTTGGATGGTGTCGGCCGTATCCACGATGGTTTGCATCGTGATTCCGGGCGGAAATCCTGATTCGAGTTTCGCGAGATTTCTGCGAATGCTTCGACTGAGAGCAAGGGCATTCGCTCCATCTCTTTGATAGATCCCTACGGCAACGGAGCGTTCTCCTTGAAGATTGATCGCAGCCCTTCCATAACTGCGCTGTCCAAGGCTGACGCGGCCGACATCACTGAGTCGAATGAGGCCCCCATTGGCTAATCGTTTGATCACTACGTTTTCAAGTTCGTCCTGGCTGCGCAAGCGACCGTCGGCTTCGACAGGGAGGCTGAGAAGTTGTCCTGATGGAGCCGGTGCGCTGCCAAGCGCTCCGATGGCGGCCAAAACGTTTTGCTCGATCAGTGCTGTGCTCACATCCGTGATCGTGAGATTGGCTTGCTCAAGTTTTTGAGGATCCATCCACAGGCGGTAGGCCAACTCGCTGCTCCCGAACACACGAATGTCCCCAGTGCCTGGAACGGATCTGAGCGATTCTCTGAGCGATTGTTCAAGCCACCCTGGGAGAAAGGTTGGAACGTAGAGATCTTGCGGATGGCTAAAGCCAAGAATCATCAGTAAATCGCTAGAGGAGCGATTCACGCTGAGTCCTTGGCGGGTCACGGCTTGCGGCAAACGGCGCAACGCCAAATTCACTTCGTTTTGAACCTTGATCGCATTCAGTTGAGGGCTGCCTTTTTTGAAGCGAAGGCTGATTCTTGATTGCCCTTCACTACTTGTGGACTGAATGCTGTCGAGATCGCTGAGACCGTTGAGTTGTTGCTCCAGCACAGTGGTGACGCTTTGCTCGACCACATCGGGGGATGCAGCAGGGAAGCGTGCTGTCACGCTGACCTGGGTTGGGGCCAACTGGGGTAGGTCTTCAAGGCCTAAGCCGGAGAGCGAAACAAGTCCTGCCAGCAGGACGAGCAGGCTGCAGACAACGGTGAGGACAGGGCGTCGCAGAAACGGCTGGGAGATGGACCGCAAGGCGGCACCTGCTGCAAAAGCGGATTGATCTTGGCAGTTAAAAGTCCCTGTTGAACGACTTTTCGCTCAACAGGGACTTTGCGGGTCTGCTTTCAGTGAGGAACGTTGAGGCTTAGCTTACGCTCCAAACACCTGCAGCTACTTTCACAAGCTGCTGAACGTGGAGAGTGTCGCAGAGCAACCAAGCAAACACAGCACCACCACAGCCACCAAGCCAGAAGCCACTGGTGAATTCAGACCACCCGTTGCGGGTGAAAAGATCTGCTGGGGGATTGTCAACGGTGACGTCTGCAGGGGGGATATGAGGTTGCTTTCCGGGCTGGTTATAGAGAAGAAACAGGAAAGTGAGGAGGTGAACAGCACCGATAGCTGCTAAGAGACCAGCGGTTGCTGAGTAATCAGAATTACGCAGTGGGCCGCAGATTGTGAAGGGCCCGTATAGGAGATATCCAAAGGCTGCGCCTGTTTCAATTCCCCTGAAATTTGGTGATATTCCTTGACGGTAAAAAGGAAGGTTATTGATAAGCCACTTCAAAAAATATCCGCTATTCACGGGTGTGGCTAGATTACCGACGCAAGGGTCGGCTGCAGGAGTGACAGTCATTGGAGTTTGATGGCTGAGTCGGATTACTGGTGTCTGGTTTGAGATCAGTCGGCGGCGGTAATCACCCCTCCCACAAGAATGATGAAAACTGCAGGGAAAACAATCCCGATCATTGGCACAAACAACACCGGCAGCCAGGCTGCTGCAAAATCTCCAGTCATGATCAAGCCCAGGGTTGTTCCCTCGATTTTAGAGTCTTCATGTTGGGCATTCCCCTCTAAGGGTTTCCTGGCGAAATAAAAGTTCAATCCAACCCTTGATCGGGTTGTCCCTAAGCATCTGATCCGATGACTCAGCTATTTGCTGGTGTTGCAACCATTGTTCTGGCCATCATTCTTTATGGCCTGGGCCGAAAACCCCATAAGCCAATTCTGCGCAGTACGGATGTTTCGGAGGTCGTAGCCCTGAATCGTGCCCAGGTGGAGCTGGTGCAGGTGGCGGAGGTTGAGGAGGTCGCTGAGCGTGCTCCCGTTCTTGCGTGGCAGGCTCCCTCCACCTCTGCTGAAAGGCTTGCGATGCAGCACTACCTGCGGCGGTCGATGGATGACGGGCCAGATCTACGCCTGCAGGCGATCAAGCTGGCGGGGCAGTGGGGTCACCAGTCGGTTCTTCCACTCTTGAGAAGAGGCCTGCATGATTCAGATAGTCGAGTGGTTGAGGCTGCTGCCGCCGCGATTGAACGTCACCGCCGTGGCCCTTCCCCTGACTTAGCTCAATCTGTACGGCCCCCGCGCAACGTGGCGCGGATGCGATAAATCGGCCTTCCTTGGCTTTCGTGATAGGTGCGACTGAGCAGTTCTGCCAACAGTCCAAAGCAGAACAATTGAATTCCAGCCAACCCCAAAACCACGGCCAGCGTGAGTAAGGGCCGGTTGCCAATATCGGCGCCTTGGAGCTTGATCAGCAAGAGGTAACTACTGGAGATCAAGCTCAACGCGATCGCAATCAATCCCGCGAATCCGAACACGTACATCGGACGCGTTAGGAACCGTTTCATGAACCACACGGTGAGCAGGTCCATGAGCACGCGAAATGTGCGATCAATTCCGTATTTGCTGCTTCCGTACTGCCTTGCCCGGTGATTCACTTTGACTTCAGTGATTCGCGCGCCTTCGATGAAAGCCAGTGCGGGTAGGAAGCGGTGAAGCTCTCCGTACAGGCGCATGTCGGAGAGAACAGCCCGGTCATAGGCCTTTAGGGAACAGCCGTAGTCATGGAGCTTCACGCCTGTGACCCTGCCGATCAGTCGGTTGGCGATTCGCGAGGGCAGCTTTCGCTGCAGTTCGGCGTCCTGTCGTTGATGGCGCCAACCGCTCACGAGGTCATACCCCTCACGCAGCTTCGCCAGGAGCAAGGGGATGTCTGCTGGATCATTCTGTAAATCACCATCAAGGCTGACGATGATCCGGCCACGGGCCACATCAAAACCCGCTGCCATCGCAGCGGTTTGACCGTAGTTTTTGCGAAGAAGCACGCCAACGACCTCTGGTACCTCTTGGCTGACCTGTTCGAGCACTTCGGCCGTTTGATCAGACGATCCATCATTCACAAACACCAGCTCGAAGCGCTCACCTGAGGGCCGTAGTGATGCGAGAAGTTGCTCCACCAATTCGGGGAGGCTCTCTTCTTCGTTGTAGAGCGGAACCACGACGGAGACGTCGAGACTGCTCTCCTCGTTGGCGGGTTCTGTCGGGCTCAGAGACATCCAGGTGTCGGGCGACGCGAGCAACTTAAGCCGGCGTCGTTGAATCTCTTTAAGCAAGCGTTGTGCCGTCGTGGCAGCGGGTCACCCTGCCGGCTCCGCGAAGTTCGGATCGGTAGTGGCAGGCAACGGGGTGTTGGTCAGATGGATGGATGCTGTCGATGCCAATCCCGTTGCGGCCGTGATCTTGGCCAGAACTGTGCATGTAGCGCCCTTGTTCGAGATGGATGGCCACGTGGGTGCAGCGCTGTGCCGTGCCGAAAAACAACAAATCTCCAGGCCGCAGCAGTTGATCATTCCCCGGGCGAACCGCCACGGGGCTGCAAAACCGTTCTTGTTGGTAAGCATCTCGAGGTAACCAGATGCTTTGGCTGGCAAACGCCGTTTGCACGAGGCCTGAACAGTCGAGATCAGGGCCGATCGTGCCCCCCCATAAATAGGTGTTGGGGATCTGGGCAGCGTTCTTCAGCCAATGAAGCACCAATGGAAGTCGCCTTTGGATGCTTGCGGCATCGAGCAGGCGAGGGCTCCAATGGCTGCGCGCCACGGCCTGACTGTTGAGCTCATCGATGGCCATCCAACAGGGATATCCATCCTCAATCAATGCCGTTCTGACGCGGCGTGCGCTCGGATGTGGATCAGCGAGAACTCGAAATCCCCTGCCAGCACAGGCTTGAGTCGCTAACCCGCTGCCATGGCTGCGCGCATAGCCTTGAACATCAGCATTGAGTGTCCAGCAGCTTCCCTTCTTCAGCTGTTCGGGAGTGAGCGCTGTGCCTAGGGTCGGCATTGACTGATGCCAGTGCTATGGCGTTCTACCGTGCCGAGCCGGCGATGCAGGAGTATCTCGTCGGCTTGATTGATCGATTCGCTGACCAAGGCCGCCCTGGATTGCACGAGCAGATTGCCGTGAACTGGGTGCGCTACGACCAATCCAATTTGTCGATGGGAAGCGGATTGGGTGCCGCCTGGGCTGACCAGAAACCGCTCTATCCAGCGAGCGTTGTGAAATTGGTCTACGCCGTTGCGGTTGAGGATTGGCTGCAAAAGGGCCTTCTCCTCGAAACGGCGGAGTTACGACGTGCCGTCAACGACATGATCGCTCTGTCCAGCAACGATGCCACTGGATTGGTGGTGGACTGTCTTACCGGCACGTCCAGTGGACCCGACCTGCAAGGCGAAGCCTGGGTGAACTGGCAGCGTCAGCGTCAATTAGTTAACGAGTGGTTGTCGGATTTTGGTTGGGCTGAGTTTGAACGGGTGAACTGCTGCCAGAAAACCTGGGGAGATGGACCCTATGGGAGAGAGCAAAGGTTTTATGGAGAGAACAACAGCAACCGCAATGCCTTAACAACAGCTGCAGTCTCTCGGCTGTTAGAAGCGGTGATGACCGATGGTCTGCTTTCACCTCCCGCTTGCCACCGCCTGCGTTCAGCGCTGGCGCGTTCTTTGAGTCAGGTTGAGAGGAGCGCTGATCCTGAAAATCAGGTGGATGGTTTTCTTGGGGAAGGCCTGCCAGAGAACAGCAGGCTTTGGAGTAAAGCGGGATGGATGAGTCAGGCCAGGCATGACGCCGCTTGGTGGAGTGAGCCTGAGGGCGTAACACAACTGTTGGTGGTGTTCAGCGTGGGGGCTGAACGTGCCGATGACAACCAGCTCTTACCAGGTCTTGCGAGGGAATTAGCTGCTTTTGGCAAGGATCCCTGAGTAATTAATGGACTGGATTCTTGATGTTTTCTGGGAAAGATCCTGGTAATTTTGGCGGTGTTGAATCATTATGCGCAGCTTTCCAGGTGAAAGCAGTTCGTGCAAATTCTTGTTTTTGATTAATGTCTTGCAAGCGCTTTGTTGCGAGTTGATTCGTTTGCTCAGGTGCTCGCTTGAATCGATGGATGTTAAAGCGAATGATTGATCTGGTGATTGGGAAATCAAACCTTTGAAAAATGATTTTAACTTTGCGGCAGGGTCGTGTATTGCTCTGATTTGTAGCCATGCTTATTGCGAAGGACGGTTTGAAGAGTTTCTCCTCTCTTGGCCTTTGGTTGTTGGGGTCTTGTTGTGAAATCTTTTGGTCGAGGCCTCTCAAGGCTTAAAGCCTTGAGAGGCTCTTGAAAGAATTTGGCTTTCCCTTGGCACTCCAAGGCTGTCGCATCAAATTAGTGCAAGGACTCCGTTCGACGATGGTTTCTCTTTTTGATCAATCTAAGAGTCTAAGTTGATCAATCGTCGTTAGTATTGAATAATGCGAATCGTTCGTCGGAACGAGTGTTTGGCCGTGAAGGCGTTAAATTTTCAGCGCACAATCTCTGTTGCTTTGACTCTTGAATTCACAGCAAAGTGAAGAAGGAGTAGTGACTTGTTTAAAACGGAGAGGGAGGGATTCGAACCCTCGACAGAAGTTGCCTCCTGTAACTCCTTAGCAGGGAGCCGCTTTCAACCACTCAGCCACCTCTCCAGCAGCAAAGCCATCGTACCAAGAGGTCTGCCAAATGCTCAGATTACTAAGCGAGGCAAGCGATGTTTGAAACTGCAGAGCACTTCCCAGGGGATTGAATCCGCAAGTGTTGCCCAGGATCTAGGGCTGATGGTTTGTTCGCCATCACGGCCCAGCAGGGTGACAACATCACCGCTTTCCAAGCCCTTGTGTTCCGTTGCATCGAGGATCAGCTGATCCATGGTGATGGCTCCGACTTGAGGAAGCGTTTGGCCATCGTGTAGGGCATGGATGCGTCCCGAGAGGCAGCGGCTCACTCCATCGGCATAGCCGATGCTGACAACGGCCAGGCGACTGGGGCGCTGGGTGACAAAGCGGTGCCCGTAGCTGACCCCCACCCCTGCTGGGACTTCGCGGATCAGGCTTACTTTGGCCTTCACGCTCATTGCAGGCTCCAGGTTGAGAATCCCATCGAGATGTTCGCTGGGGCAGTGTCCATAAAGAGCTAGTCCCACACGCACTAGGTCGTGGTGAAGGCCCGGATCCCGCAGGGTTCCTGCTGAGTTTGCGAGATGCCGTTTCAGTGTTGGGCTGCGTAGCTCGCGTGTGATGCTCTCGAAGCGGTCTTCTTGGAGCTTGGTCACTTGGGCTGCGTGTCCATCTCGCTCTCCGTCCGCTAAGGCCAAATGGCTGTAGATGCCGGAGAGGCTGAGTTGATCCAGCTGCTGGATGGCATGGGCCAGACGATTGCCATCCTTCCAGTCACATCCGAGGCGGGTCATCCCCGTATCCACCTTCAGTTGAACGGGGAAACGACGCCCACTACTGTCGGCCAGGTTTTGACAGAGCAAGGCCTCACGCATGCTGCTGAGGGTGGGCATCAGCCGCCATTGCAGGCAGGCTCTGAGGTCGTCGGGTTGGGAGAGATGGCCCAACACAAGCACCGGCTGATCGAGCCCTGCATTCCTAAGGTCAATCCCCTCCTGGAGTGTTGCGACACCGAAGCTCGTGGCGCCGCCACGAACAGAGGCTTTGGCCACAGTTTCTGCTCCGTGGCCATAACCGTCGGCCTTGACGACAGCCATCAGATCACAGGAAGGACCAAGGTGGCGTTTGAGGGAGCGGGCATTGGCTTCGATCGCTGAATCCGACACCTCCAGCCAGGCGCGCTGGCGAGGGTTGGCCTCCACTGGATTGTGAATCCAGGGGGCGTTTCGGTCGTCGGCGATCTGATCTCGCATGCGAGCAGGGTAGTGAAGATCACAGTGATGTCCCTGTGATTCTCGATAGCATGACTGTTATTGAGGGGGCTTGCATGGGCCAAGTTCTCGTTCTCAACGCCTCCTACGAGCCACTGAACATCACGACTTGGCGGAGAGCCATGGTGATGTTGATGAAAGGTAAAGCGGAAGGATTGGAGCATGACCAAAACAAGTTGATCCGACAAGGCACGCATCTTCCGACCGTGATCCGTCTTGTTCAGTTCGTCAGGGTGCCTTTTCGCCAGCTCCCCCTAACGCGTCGCAACGTATTTCAGCGGGATAATCATTGCTGTCAGTACTGTGGCTCGCGCACTGAACAGCTCTCCATCGATCACGTCATGCCCCGCAGTCGGGGTGGCGGCGACAGTTGGGACAACATCACGACTGCTTGCTTGAGCTGCAATGTACGGAAGGGAAGCCGTACGCCTGAGGAGGCTGGGATGCCCTTAAATCGTGTGCCACGGCGTCCGCACAGCAGTCTCAGTTTTGAGGCTGTACGCCAGATCGATTCTGGTCGCTATTTGGAATGGGCCAAGTATGTGATCGGCGCTTAGTCGACCTCTGTCAATCAGCCTGCTCGCTGAGATCGGCCAGTTTGCCTCGTTGTTCTTCAGCGATACAGGCATCGATGACATCATCCATTTGCCCCTCCAGAACGGGATCAAGGCTGAAGTTGCGGCCGAGGCGGTGATCTGTCATCCGGTTGTCTTTGGCGTTGTAGGTGCGGATTTTTTCGCTGCGATCTCCCGTGCCTACTTGGGCTCGTCGAGCTGATCGTTCGCTTGCATTCGCCTCAGCGAGTTGGCGCTCGTAGAGCTTGGCGCGGAGAATTTCAAGGGCGCGTTCGCGGTTTTGCATTTGCGAGCGCTCTTGGGTGCAAAACACCCTGATCCCGGTTGGTTTGTGCATGAGGTCAACCGCCGTCTCGACTTTGTTGACGTTCTGGCCACCGGCACCGCCCGACCTGGCGGTGCTGATGTCCAGGTCGCGGGGGTCGATCTGCACTTCAACCGGATCAGCCTCTGGCATCACGGCCACCGTGGCCGTTGAAGTGTGAACGCGCCCTTGGGATTCTGTAGAGGGCACCCGTTGCACCCGATGGACTCCAGCTTCAAATTTCAGCTCGCTGAAGACGGCATCACCTTTGACCGAAAGAATCAATTCTTTGTAGCCACCTAAATCAGCTTCGCTAGCACTGACCGGTTTCACATCCCATCCCCGTCGGCTGCTGAAGCGTTCATACATTCGCGCTAAGTCTCCAGCCCAAAGACAGGCTTCATCCCCCCCGGCACCAGCTCTGATTTCCAGCATCACGCTGCGTTCGTCTCTGGGGTCTTTTGGCAACAAAGCCAAGGTGATCCTTTGAATCAGATCGGCATGGTGGCGATCGAGTTCTTCAAGTTCCTGTTGGGCTAACTCCTCCATGGCGGCATCGCCACGGCTTTCTTTGAGCAGATTTTTGGCTTGCACCTGTTCTGCTTCTACTTTTTGAAGGCTGGCGTAATCGAGGACCAGAGGTTCAAGGCGTGATCGCTCTCGGGCAATTTTTTCCAGGCGCTGTGGATCAGCTGCCACATCTGGATCTGCTAACTGTTGCTCCAAATTGTGGAAGCTGCTGCTGGCCGCTTCCAGGCGACTGATCAGAGTAGTTGTGTCCATCCCCTCAGGGAGCAGTAATTAAAAAACCTCCAAGCGCAGACAAAATCCGCGAGAGGAGGTTTGGGCTCCAGGATTCCGGGAGCTTATGGGCGCTTCAAGCAATCAGGACTCTTTGGAAGTCTCGTCTTTCGCTGCCTTCGTGTCAGACGAGGCAGTGTCAACACTTCCCATGCCGTACTTACGCATGAAACGATCCACGCGACCTTCGGTGTCGAGGATCTTCTGCGTGCCAGTGAAGAAGGGATGGTTCCCACTCCAGACATCGACATTGATTTCAGGCTGAGTGGAGCCAGTGGTCATCACAACTTCGCCGTTGCAAATGACCTTCGCGTCCGGATACCAGGTTGGGTGAATGTCGGGTTTAGGCATGGCTCACAGAAAAGTGGGTGATGAGGTGAAAATCAGCGCTTGGAGAACTGAGGCGCTTTACGTGCCTTCTTGAGTCCGTATTTGCGACGTTCCTTTGCACGGGGATCTCGGCTGAGATGACCTTCGGTTTTGAGTGGCTTGCGGTTATCAACAGAAAGTTCGCAGAGCGCGCGAGCAGCACCTTGCTTGATCGCATCAGCTTGACCGGTGAGGCCACCACCACGCACGTTGACGAGGACGTCATATTCGGTGCTGAGCCCCAGAGTCTGCAGAGGCGCTTTCACCGCAGCTAAGTAGGCAGGGTTGTAATTCAGATAGTTATCGCCAGGACGTCCATTAATGGTGATCGTGCCATTGCCGGGAACTAAGCGAACACGAGCAACCGAGGTCTTACGGCGACCTGTGCCCCAATAAACGACAGTGTTGTTTGAGCTACTCATTGTGCGGAAGCGGCAGGGTCAAGCTGGAGGGTCGTGGGTTGCTGTGCGGCATGGGGATGCTCGGTGCCCTTATAAACCTTAAGTTTGCGGAACAACTGCCGGCCCAAGGCATTGTGAGGAAGCATCCCTTTGATGGCTTTCTCAACGATGCGTTCTGGGAGACGTTCCTGGAGATGCTCGAAGGTTTCAACCTTCATGCCACCTGGACGCCCTGAGTGACGGCGATACAGCTTCTGCTGAGGCTTCTTGCCTGAAACTCGGATCTTGTCGGCGTTCACCACAATCACAAAATCGCCAGTGTCGAGATGTGGAGTGAAGCTGGCTTTGTTTTTTCCAC
>NZ_JAKUHK010000043.1:0-10565 GCF_023630655.1 Synechococcus sp. MU1655
GGAGCTGCTGGCCAAAGCTTTGCGGCATTCCTCGTGCAAGGTATGACCATGCGCTTGGAGGGTGAAGCCAACGACTACGTCGGGAAGGGCATGAACAGTGGTCGGATCAGTCTTGTTCCTGGTGATGGTGTCGCCAATCCTGGCGATCAGGTGATTCTTGGCAACACCTGTCTTTATGGAGCCACCGGTGGTGAACTTTTTGCCCATGGCCGGGCGGGAGAACGCTTTGGCGTTCGCAACAGCGGTGCGAATGCGGTGGTGGAAGGCGCAGGTGACCACTGTTGCGAGTACATGACCGGAGGCGTGATTGTGGTGCTAGGAGGCACCGGTCGCAATGTGGGTGCCGGTATGACCGGGGGTGTGGCGTTCCTGTTGGATGAAGCGGGCGGTGTCCAGGCCCGCGTGAATCCTGAAATCGTTGAGGTGGTCAGCATCACCACCCCAGAACAAGAGTCCTTGCTGAAATCACTCCTTGAGGCTCATGTGAACACCACATCCAGCGAGAAGGCCAAGGCGTTGCTTTCGGATTGGGCCAACGCCAAGTCGTCGTTCAAGTTGTTGGTGCCCCCAAGTGAGCGTGCGGCGATGGGGCTTGAGGCGCGTGAGGTGGTTGCCGCCTGATCCCTTTGCAATCCGTATGCCCTGGTTTATCAAGCAAGAAACGTTTACTGCAGCGATGACATCGTTGTCAGCTGAGCAGCGTCGCGTGCATTGCGATGACCATCGCCGTTGGGTTCAAGCTCAGCGTCGCGGAGGGTTTGCCATGGCTAGTGGTTTTCTTGTGGATGATCAACACAAGCCCGGTGGAGGAGGTGTCTTGGTCTTCAGCGCCGAAAGCTACGAGGCAGCAAAAGCGTTCATCGCTGCAGATCCAATGATTGCTAGGAACCTGGTGGACTGGACGCTGCATGAATGGAAGCCGGTGGAGGGAAGTCTTCAGGCTTAGTTCAGGCCTGGTGACTGCTCCTCTAGGGGTTGAGCTGGAGTGTGTTCAGCGAGGATGAATGGTCATGAGTTTCTGCACGTCCCCTGCGTGGTAACTGCTGCGCGTGAGCGGAGAGCTGACCACCTGTAGAAATCCAAGTTCTTGTTCGCCCTTGAGGCGGTAGCCCTCGAACTGCTCCGGAGTGACGAACCGGTCCACGCGCAGGTGTTTGGGGCCTGGCGATAGATATTGGCCAATGGTGACGATGTCAACTCGGTGTGCTCTGAGATCGCTAAGCACCTCGATCACTTCCGAGTCGCTTTCGCCGAGGCCCACCATCAATCCCGACTTGCTGTAAGACCTTGGCCAGCCATCGCGAACCCGTTTGAGAAGTTCAAGGGAGCGCTCGTAAACCCCCTGCGGACGCGCTTGGCGATACAGCCGCGGCACCGTTTCAATGTTGTGATTAAGCACATGGGGTGATGCCTCCATCACCGTGGCTAGCGCATCCCAATTGCCGCAGAAATCGGGAATGAGAAGCTCAATCGTGGTGAGCGGCGAGTGTTGCTTCACCTGCTCGATGCAGGCCACGAACTGAGACGCACCTCCGTCATCGAGGTCGTCCCGGTTCACTGATGTAATCACAACGTGTTTGAGCCCAAGCCGGGATACCGCCTCCCCGAGCCGTTGGGGTTCGGTTGGATCGAGGGTGCGGACGCTCTTGTCGAAGTCGATGTCGCAGTAGGGACAGGCGCGGGTGCATCCGGGCCCCATGATCAGGAACGTCGCGGTCCCCCCTGCAAAGCATTCGCCGATGTTCGGGCAGCTTGCCTCCTGGCAAACGGTGTTCAGCTTGAGGTCCAGCAGCAGGTCGGCCACCTCACCAATGCGCTCGCGCTGGGGGGCTTTGACGCGCAACCAGTCAGGTTTCTGAATGGACGTCATCTCTTAAAGTCGCCTCAACGGGATGTAGCGCAGCTTGGTAGCGCACTTCGTTCGGGACGAAGGGGCCGCAGGTTCGAATCCTGTCATCCCGACTCTATGAGTTTCGCTCAACTGAGCTCTGCGCCTGGATAGCCGCGCGGAGTTACCATTCGGCCCCCTTCCAGTCTGCTGCTGCTGTTGCCGATGACCAGTACGGTCAGCATGTCAATGCTTTCTACCGGCAAGCTGTCGAGCCGGCAGAACGACACGTGTTCCTCTTGTCGACCTAATTGCCTTGCTATCACTACAGGTGTGGAGGCAGGGCGTTCCGCTAGAAGGATGGTCTTGGCATGTTGCAGCTGCCAATCACGTCCTTTAGATCGGGGGTTGTAGAGCGCAACGACGAAATCACCCTTGGCAGCTCCTTTGAGTCGTCGTTCAATCACCTCCCATGGGGTGAGTCGATCGCTCAAACTCACGGTGCAGAAGTCATGCATGAGTGGTGCACCGGCTTTTGCTGCTGCAAGCTGCAGAGCAGAGATTCCAGGATGCACGGCAAAGCGAGGTCGGTCGTCTTCTGGTAGGTCCAACCAGAGCTCAAGTGCGAGTCCTGCCATTCCATAAATCCCACTGTCTCCAGAGGACACCAACGCCACGCGAACACCTTGTCGAGCAAGACTCAGAGCTTGCTGGCAGCGGTCCCTTTCCATGGTGAGTTGCCCATCCAGCCGGATTTGATCCGGACGGCGCAGCGGTTCCAGTAAGTCGAGGTAGAGCCCGTATCCCACCCAGGCAGGACAGCGCTCTAGGGCACTGCGGGCTTCAGGAGTGAGGAGGGCTAGATCACCTGGACCACTGCCGATGAGATGGAGTTCTCCCTGTTGAGGCGAATAGGCCTCGATGCTCTCGGCAATCGCCACGGTGACGGCGCCGCGTTCATCGTCGTTTGCGTGGGTGATCCGCTTGTGCAGCTTGAGTTGTCCGTTGTCTCCGGCACTCAGTAATGCAGCGGCTTCTGCAACCGATCCGGTTCCCATTTCTGCAGCAACCACCTCGGATGGGGTTGGCACTGGCACAGCGGTCAGGGCTGTTGCCGTATGCAACCTGAAGGGCCAATGATGAAGCTGTGCAAGCTCTTGGAGTGCCCGTTCATCGCCTTTGCGGTCAATGCTGCTGATCCCTGCAACCGCGGCCTCGGCTAAGCCCGCCTCCGCGAGGGCGCTATGCACTGCGCGCTGGACAAGGTTCAAGCTTGTGTCGCGTTCGCAGCCAATGCCCAGCCAAAGCAGTGCTGGATGCCATGTGCAGGCCCCTTCATTGGCAATGGATGTGCTGATCTCCAGAGTTGGGATTGCACGGTCTGCCTCGGCATCCAGGCCTAGAAGCTTGCTGGCTCGAGCCGCCGAACTGCTTTGCCACAGCTTGCTCCCCATCGTTTGGATGAGACGGGTCGCCTCTCCCCGCGCCTGGGCCTTCATCAGTTGGGTCCAGTTGGCGCTTGCTCCACCGCGTTTCCATCCCCAAGCATGTCCGAACGTATCGGTTGCAAGCCGGCCCGAAACAGCACTGTCTCCGCTCAGAACCGCTTCTCCTCCAAGCGCGGCGGCGACCTCCCGGCTCCATTGTTCGGCACCCGCTTGGTGACCTCCGAGCAATGGGATCACTCTTCGCCCTTCTGCATCGAGCACCAGGACTGCAGGGTCACTTCCTTTCTCGGTCAAGAGTGGAGCAATTAAACGGGTGACGGCACCCGTAGCTCCGATCACCATCAGGACTCCCCCCTCTTGCCAGTGCTGTTGGATCAATAGAGAAGCTGAGTTCACCAAACACGTTCCGTCTCGGTCCGCAATGGCGGCGGCAGCTCCGGGCGTGAGCGCCAGTTGATCAGTCAGGCCAGATTGCTGAAGTCTTTGCAGCAAAGGCCAGGCCTTTGAGGACAGCCCTAGGGCCAATCGCCGGGCAGCAGGTGGAGGAGAGGAGTGGTTCAGGGCAGAAGTTTCGGAGGTCAACGCAGGGTGCCATCGGGGTTCAATAGCTCACGGGCTGATCCTCCCAGGGTGCTAGTTGGAGACATTCGTTCCGGTTCCTTGCTGATGATCGGCGCCCTTGATGGGGATGGGGTTTCAGGGGCGACCGGCTCGCTGGATTCAGGGGAGGGTTCCGCAGGAGTCCCTGCTTTTGAAATGGTTCCCTCTGTTGTGTCCACTCCCTTTTCTGGCAATCCTTCTTCTGGCAATGACGTCTGTCTCGTTGTGTTTGGCTTCAAAGCCTCGGGCTCAGCGAGGTCTTCTTCCACAGCTGTCCTGTCCAGAGCCTTTTCATCCTTGTCTTTTAAGGGCTCTTGCTTGAAGGCCTGCGTCTTTGAAGCTGCCTTCTCGGCGTCTTGCGCTTCAAGGATGTCTTCTTTAGGCCCTAACTCTTGAGTTGTGCTCGGGTCTTCAGGCTTGGTTTCACCCAGCAAACGGGCGAGTTCCGTGTCTTTAAGGCTGGATTGCAGCCAGATCGGTTTTGGGCTCTGCCGCTCAGGGACCTCTCTCAGTTGGTTGTTGAACACTGGTTCGAGCGATTCACCGATCCCATTCAGCAACTCCATCTGAACGGTGTTGATTCCTTTGTGGTTGTCGATTCCCTGGAGCCAGAGGGCATCCTGCTGGTCCACCACAAAGCTGTCCTCGTTAACGGTGATGCGTAGGCGCCAGCGAGCATCTCCTGCTCTGAGGTTTTGAAGGGGAGCATTCCATACGAGCCAATCGACCAGCAAAGGAGTGTCACCCCCAAGCTCAGCCGGACTTACCACCGCCAGCCAAGGGGCATCGCGTTTTGGCTGCGTGCCCATCAGGGGCCGCAGCTGATCTACAGACCAATGCAAGCTGGCTCCAGGGGTTTTGACGGCTTCTCCCCAGGGATAGGCCGCATAGGCCGTGAACCTGTGGCTCCCAGGACTCAAGGGGGGGAGTTCAAGCGAGACTCGGTTTCCGTTTCGCTCGCTTAGACGGACTGGTGCTTGGTCATCAATTTGAATCGCGACATGGGCTCCGAGCCCGAGTTCGCGGTCGTTAGCGAGGGGCCAATCCTCGATTTTTAATTCCAGATTGAGTGGGCCGCCCTTGAGCTGGCTCCCATCCAAGGGACTGATGAGCGTCAGCTGGGGATGATGCTTGGCTAAGGCTTGATGAAGCTGTTGAACCGCACCAGGTGGCTCCACTTCTCGAAGACGGCCTGATGGGTTTTGGGTCGGAAGATTTTTGCCTTGATTAGGAACGGACCTGGAGTTGGGCTGATTAGCCCAAGGCAGCGACGGAATCGCCAGCACGGGTTGTCCCATGCCAAAGAGGAGGATCAGTCCGATGAGAGCTGCGAACCATCGGATGTTTGCGTGTCGCCGGCCCGATTTATCCATAGAGCGGGTAGGGGATTCCACTATTCTGAATGTCACCTCTTCTTAGGTCCAGAGCTCCGGCTGAGTATTAATTAGAGAAGCAAAATAAGTGGGTTGTTGATAGTTTTTTGTCTTGATTGGCAGGCTCTCGCTGACACCAGCTGCAAACCAGATACCTGTTGCAGACTGGTCCGCCGCCGGATTGAACCTTTGTAACTCGATGAGGGTCTAGGCCCTCTCGCGACTCTATGCTCCAAACAGCGGTCCCCTCTTTGGGGCCCAATGCTCCAGTGATGGTCAGGTTTTCCTGGCTTGAGCTGGCGCCCGGCTACGGCCTTTATGGCTATGGCCGGGGCCCCGGTGAACTGTCCCGTTCGCCGGAGGGGTGGCCCTCCACCTCGATCCCGTCCCTCGAGGAACGACTCGATGACCAAAAGCCCACCAGAGCGTGGGAGCACTCGCAAGAGCAAATTTGTCAAGGTCGACAACCCTGCGACCTTTGAACTGTTCGGCAAGCCCGGGCATTTCGACAGAGCTCTTGCGAAAGGCCCCAAGACCACAACCTGGGTTTGGAACCTCCACGCCAACGCTCACGATTTCGATAGCCACACGAGTGACCTTCAAGAGGTCTCTCGGAAGATTTTTAGTGCTCACTTCGGCCACTTGGCCGTGATCTTCATCTGGCTGAGCGGCGCCTTCTTCCACGGAGCCCGCTTCTCCAACTATTCCGGCTGGCTCGCCGATCCCACCCACGTGAAGCCAAGTGCTCAGGTGGTGTGGCCGGTGTTCGGTCAGGAAATTCTCAACGGTGACATGGGTGCCGGACATCAAGGCATCCAGATCACCTCAGGCCTCTTCCACATGTGGCGTGCCTGGGGCATCACAACTGAAACCCAGTTGATGTCTCTTGCAATCGGCGCTCTGGTGATGGCCGGCCTCATGCTCAATGCAGGCGTCTTCCACTACCACAAGGCAGCTCCAAAGCTGGAGTGGTTCCAAGATGCCGAGGCCATGTTGAACCACCACCTGGCTGGTCTATTCGGCCTGGGCTCCCTGTCATGGGCTGGTCACCTGATCCATGTCTCGGCTCCCACCACCAAGTTGATGGATGCTATTGATGCCGGCCAGCCGCTGGTACTCAATGGAAAGACCATCGCTTCTGTGGCGGATATTCCACTGCCTCATGAATTCTTTAATCAGGATTTACTCGCTCAGCTCTATCCAGGATTTGGCGCCGGTATTGGTGCCTTCTTCTCTGGAGATTGGGCCGCATACAGCGATTTCCTGACTTTTAAAGGTGGTCTCAACCCAGTAACGGGAAGCCTGTGGATGACTGACATCGCTCATCACCATCTGGCGATTGCAGTGATGTTCATTGTTGCTGGTCATATGTACCGCAACAACTACGGCATCGGTCACTCTATTAAGGAGATCCACGAAGCCCATCAGGGTGATCCTCTGCTCTTCCCTGCAAGTAATGGCCATAAAGGCATCTACGAGTTCATGACGAACTCCTGGCATGCCCAGCTGGCAGTCAACCTTGCAATGGGCGGTTCAGTTTGTATCGTCGTTGCCCAGCACATGTACGCGATGCCTCCGTATCCGTACATAGGTGTCGATTACCCGACTCAGATCGGTTTGTTCACCCATCACATGTGGATTGGTGGCTTCTTGATCGTTGGTGGTGCAGCCCACGCTGCCATCGCCATGATTCGCGACTACGACCCCGCTCAGCACGTCGACAACGTGCTTGACCGTGTTCTCAAGGCACGTGATGCGATCATCAGCCACCTGAACTGGGTGTGCATCTGGCTCGGTGCTCACAGCTTCGGCCTCTATGTGCACAACGACACGATGCGTGCTCTGGGTCGCCCTCAAGACATGTTCAGCGACTCGGCAATTTCGATTCAGCCGGTTTTTGCGCAGTGGATTCAGAACATCCATGCAGGAGCTGCAGGTAGCACCGCTCCTAACGCTCTTGCCGGTGTGAGCGAAGTCTTCAACGGTTCCGTTGTCGCCATCGGTGGCAAGGTTGCTGCTGCCCCGATCCCTCTGGGCACCGCTGATTTCATGGTGCACCACATTCACGCATTCACGATTCACGTGACTGTGCTGATTCTTCTGAAGGGCGTGCTTTATGCCCGCAGCTCCCGCCTCGTTCCAGACAAAGCAAACTTGGGCTTCCGCTTCCCATGCGACGGTCCAGGCCGTGGTGGCACCTGTCAGGTGTCTGCTTGGGACCACGTATTCCTTGGTCTGTTCTGGATGTACAACTCCCTGTCCGTTGTGATCTTCCACTTCAGCTGGAAGATGCAGAGCGACGTTTGGGGAACCGTCAATGCTGATGGAAGTGTTCAGCACATCACCAATGGCAATTTTGCCAACAGTGCAATCACCATCAACGGCTGGCTGCGTGACTTCCTGTGGGCCCAGGCCGCGCAGGTGATCAACAGCTATGGCTCAAACACCAGTGCCTATGGCCTGATGTTCCTTGGTGCTCACTTTGTCTGGGCCTTCAGTTTGATGTTCTTGTTTAGTGGCCGCGGCTACTGGCAAGAGCTGATTGAGTCCATCGTTTGGGCTCACAACAAGCTGAAGGTGGCACCTGCCATCCAGCCTCGTGCACTTTCAATCACCCAGGGCCGTGCCGTGGGTGTCGCTCATTACCTCTTGGGCGGCATCGCGACCACATGGGCCTTCTTCCACGCCCACATCCTTGTGGTCGGCTGACCTCACTGACCTTTCCCTCTAATGGCAACGAAATTTCCTTCGTTTAGCCAGGGTCTGGCACAGGACCCGACAACCCGCCGCATCTGGTACGGGATCGCCACGGCTCACGACTTCGAGAGCCATGACGGAATGACGGAGGAGAAGCTTTACCAAAAGCTCTTCTCCACCCATTTCGGGCATCTCGCGATCATCGGCCTTTGGGTTTCGGGAAACCTGTTCCATATCGCCTGGCAGGGCAACTTCGAGCAGTGGGTCTCCGACCCATTGCACGTCCGCCCAATCGCTCACGCAATTTGGGATCCCCATTTTGGTCAAGGCGCTATTGATGCCTTCACTCAAGCGGGTGCATCCTCCCCAGTGAATATTGCCTATTCAGGCCTTTATCACTGGTTTTACACCATCGGCATGACCACGAATGCCGAGCTGTATCAGGGCTCCATCTTCATGATGATCCTGTCGGCTTGGGCGCTGTTCGCTGGTTGGCTGCACTTGCAGCCCAAGTTCCGTCCTTCTCTGGCTTGGTTTAAAAACGCCGAATCCCGCCTGAACCACCATCTGGCTGTTCTGTTTGGATTCAGCTCAATCGCTTGGGCCGGACACCTGGTTCACGTGGCTATTCCTGAGTCCCGTGGTCAGCACGTTGGTTGGGACAACTTCCTGAATGTTTTGCCTCACCCGGCAGGCCTTCAGCCCTTCTTCACTGGTAACTGGGGCGTTTATGCCCAAAACCCTGACACCACAGGTCAGATTTTTGGTACTGCTGAAGGATCGGGTACAGCGATCCTGACCTTCCTCGGTGGCTTCCACCCTCAGACCGAAGCCCTCTGGCTCACTGACATCGCGCATCATCATCTGGCCATCGGTTGCATTTTTGTGATCGCCGGTCACATGTACCGCACCAATTTCGGTATCGGTCATTCGATCCGCGAGATTCTTGAAGCTCACAACCCACCAACCGGAACCCCCGGCGACCTGGGTGCTGGCCACAAAGGTCTTTACGACACCATCAACAACAGCCTGCACTTCCAGCTTGGTCTTGCTCTCGCCTCTTTAGGTGTGATCACCAGCCTGGTAGCTCAGCACATGTATGCGATGCCGTCGTATGCCTTCATCGCGAAGGACTACACGACCCAGGCTGCGCTCTACACCCACCACCAGTACATCGCCATCTCCCTGATGTGCGGTGCCTTTGCTCACGGTGCGATCTTCTTTATTCGCGACTACGACCCAGAAGCCAATAAGGACAACGTCCTGGGTCGGATGCTCGAGCACAAAGAAGCCATCATCAGTCACTTGAGCTGGGTCTCCCTTTTCCTTGGTTTCCATACCCTTGGTCTCTACGTCCATAACGACGTGGTTGTGGCCTTCGGAACCCCTGAGAAGCAGATCCTTGTCGAGCCCGTCTTTGCCCAGTTCGTCCAAGCCGCTTCAGGCAAGATGATCTATGGCTTTGATGTGTTCCTCGCTAACGCCTCCAGTACTGCAACCCTTGCATCTCAGAACATCCCTGGAGAGCACTATTGGATGGATGCCATCAACGGTGTTCGTGGGAGCAATGACTTGTTCCTACCCATTGGTCCTGGTGACTTCCTTGTTCACCATGCCATTGCTCTAGGACTCCACACCACCACCCTGATCCTTGTGAAGGGTGCTCTGGATGCCCGTGGCTCCAAGTTGATGCCTGACAAGAAGGACTTTGGCTACTCCTTCCCCTGCGACGGTCCTGGCCGTGGCGGCACCTGTGACATCTCTGCTTGGGACGCGTTCTATCTCGCTGTCTTCTGGGCTTTGAACACAGTGGGTTGGGTCACCTTCTACTGGCATTGGAAGCACCTTGCGATTTGGCAAGGCAACGTGGCTCAGTTCAACGAATCCAGCACCTACCTGATGGGCTGGTTCCGCGACTACCTCTGGCTGAACAGCTCACAGCTGATCAATGGATACAACCCATTTGGCAGCAACAACCTGGCCGTCTGGTCTTGGATGTTCCTGTTTGGTCATCTGGTGTGGGCTACCGGTTTCATGTTCCTTATCTCCTGGCGTGGTTATTGGCAGGAGCTCATTGAGACCATCGTTTGGGCTCACGAACGCAGTCCTATCGCCAACATGATGGGCTGGCGTGACAAGCCTGTGGCTCTCTCCATCGTTCAGGCACGTGTTGTTGGTCTGGCTCACTTCACGGTTGGTTATGTGCTTACGTATGCAGCCTTCCTGATCGCCTCCACCTCTGGCAAGTTCGGATGACTTAGTCCCAACCTCTGCCTGATTAACGAAGCGTTCTCACAAATTCACCCGTCCGGTTTTCCGGGCGGGTTTTTTATGGGGATGGATGATTGAGCGCTAACTCTTCTGTGTTGGTGATGTCTGCTGCTGTTCGGGGACGTCTTCGTTTAATTCCCGCCGCTGAAGGCGATGTCCAGCGTGCGTAGATAGGTGTGCAGGCCTGCATCTTGAATCGGCAGCACGTAAGCATCAGCTCCGGATTCGTTGTGGTGAGAATGCCAGTATCCGGGGGGTGTCACGAAGGCCGCTCCTGGGGCCCAATCTTCACGATGCCCATTGATAATTAAACCGTTCGCATCCAGCTTTGTGCCGATCATCGTGTAA
>NZ_JAKUHK010000044.1:0-10330 GCF_023630655.1 Synechococcus sp. MU1655
CTCGATCTTCTTCTGCAAGAATCACTGTTGTTTGTAGCAAGTTAAGGCTCAGTAGCCCCATCCAGGCTGTGCCATCTGATTGTTCGATGCGACTTCCGTCTTTAAGAGGATAGCGTCGATCGAAGATGGCAATATTGTCGAGGCCTAGGAAGCCTCCCTCAAATAGGTTGTCTCCATTGCGATCAGTTCTGTTTGTCCACCAACCATATTCGAGCAATAGCTCTCGGAGACTTGCCCTTAAGAAGGCATAGTCTCCTTCTCCTGTGTGGCGGCGGCTGATCTGAAAGATCCGCAGGGCTGCCCACGCACCAATGGGTGGATTGGCATCAGAAAGTGCCCATTCGTAGGCAGGGGATTGACCATTTGTTGCTGTGTAATAGGCCTGTCTGAGCATTCGACATTGTTGCTTCGCTTCAGCAGCATCGAATTCTGCAAATGCGACGGCGTGAAACATTAAATCCCATTGGCAGAAGTAGGGGTATTCCCAGCAATCTGGCATGGAAATAATATTTTTAGCGCGTAATGTTTTCCAGTAAGCGTTTTCAGTTTTCCAGCGTTGTTTGGGAGGGCGAGTTGAGTTGTTGTCTCCTCTTAGCCAGCGAGTGACATTCCAGTTGTAAAATTTTCTACACCAGAACAACCCTGCTCCTGCAGCAGAGTGGATGGCGCGGTCTTCGTCGTTGAGACCTGGAGCAATCCATTCCTGATGATGCTTCCATTCCAGGTATCGCATCTCAACCAAACGTGCGCTGTCCGCTGCAGCGATTGGCAATGTTTGGTTCGTTGCTTGGTCGCTTTGTCGACGCAGTCGTAAATGCACAACCCAAGACTCTCCTGCGGCGAGAGTGTGATGGAGGTGAAGAGCGGCTTTGCTGCCCTGCTGAGCTGGATTGACGGCGTTCTGTTCCCCGTTAATTAGATAGCGGTTGAAGGCGTCTTTCACGTAAGGCTGAGTAAGGGGTTCGCCCCAGAGAGCCTGAGTATTGGTTTCATTTTCTGTGAAAAGCCACGTGCCCTTTTCACTGCAGTTCAGTTCGTAAGCATCAAGGCCATCGATGGCCTCCGACACCAAACTGTTTCCTTGGAGATGCAAGTTTGGCCGTCTCGACTGAGGATCTCCCCAGGACCAGGTGTTGCGGTACCAAAGGCTAGGTAAGAGATGTAGCTCGGATGATTCATCACTGTGATTTGTGATGGTGAGTCGAATGAAGATGTCTTTGGCATCAGCTTTTGCATATTCGACTTCCATGTCGAAAAAGCGATTGTCTGAAAAGATTCCTGTATCGACTAGCTCATATTCTTTTTCGTCGCGGGAGCGACGCCTGTTTTCATCACGAAGATGTTGATAGGGAAATGTTGCTTGTGGGTAGCGATAAAGGGCTTTGGCATAACTGCAGGTTGGTGTTCCTGCCAGGTGATACATCGTGTCCTTGATGTCTTCACCGTGATTGCCTTCGGGATTCCCGAGGCCGAACAATCGTTCCTTGAGAATTGGATCCCGACCGTTCCAAAGTGCAGGCGCGAAGCAGAGCAATCCCTCAACGTCGCTCAAGCCAAGTAAGCCATCCTCTCCCCAGCGGTAGGTGCGTAGGTGGCTCTGCTCGAAGGGAAATGACTCCCATGCATTGCCGTCAGCGGAATAATCCTCCCGAACGGTGCCCCATTGACGGTCGCTGAGGTAGGTCCCCCATAAATTCCATGCGACATCCCCAGCCTCACGCTCTTTGCAGCGATGGATCTCATGAGGAGGTTCTTTCCGCTTTTGGGTCGAGAGCGCGTTGACGGAACTGGACATCACTCGACCGATCGGTGCGAGTTCTCAAATTAGGAAGTGTGCTCGGCCTTGACCACGTCAGACCTAATGGGGGCGGGGGGACTTGAACCCCCACAGGCTTTTCAGCCCAAACGATTTTAAGTCGCGTGCGTCTACCGATTCCGCCACGCCCCCGCGTGCCATGCAAGCTCGCTTCGACATCTTAGATTCACCCTAACCAGGTCGTCTTCTGTGTCCATCGAGAATCTTCTGTCTTCGGTTTCCTTAGACACGCTGCTTGTGATCGGTGGCTATGCGGCTTTGGGTGGCCTCTACCTCGTTGTGATGCCACTCCTACTCTTCTTTTGGATGAATGTGCGCTGGCATGTTATGGGGAAGATCGAGCGCTTCTCTGTGTACGGCCTGGTGTTCTTCTTCTTCCCAGGGATGATTGTGTTCGCACCATTCCTTAATCTCCGCCTCAGCGGCCAAGGGGAGGTTTAAGTCCCTTGACGCGTGCAGGTGTTCTCAAGCTTGGTCTGGGTCTCTTACTCGCTGGGGGTGTTGGTTTCTGGCTGTTTAAGGCTGCAGGGTTTGAGGGGTTTTCAGCAGGAATCGCTGCTGAAGCTGTGTTGGTGGTGATTGTTGTGGGTTGGACAGGCTCCTACCTCTTCAGGGTGGTGACTGGACAGATGACCTACATGCAGCAGCGACGCCGCTACCGAAAGGAATACGACCAACTCACAACAGAGCAGCTTCAGGCTCGTTTTGATGCCTTAAGCCCGGATGAGCAGCAAGCCTTGCTCGCATCTCTCAATTTGGATGAGTCCGAATCGGAACAGACCACTAAACCGTAGGCTCCGTTAATCAGACCCTCTGCTTTCTGTGACGGATCAATTTTCGAGGATTGAAGCGGTTTTCTCCCGAACGGCTCAGGAGCAACGCATGGCATTGATGCCATTTTTGATGGCAGGGGATCCAGATTTGAGCGCAACTGCTGATGTGCTTCTGAGCCTTCAAGCCAATGGTGCTGACATTGTTGAGCTAGGGATCCCCTACTCGGATCCACTGGCAGATGGTCCTGTGATTCAGGCTGCTGCCTTTCGGGCTTTGGAGCAAAAGACCACGCCAGCGAAAGTGATCGAGATGTTGGCTGGGTTGAAAGATCAGCTCAGCATGCCTGTGATTCTGTTTACCTACACGAACCCGCTACTCAATCGAGGGCCGGAGCGCTTTTTTGCGGATGCTGCTGCTGCTGGTGCTGCAGGCTTAGTGGTGCCTGATCTTCCTTTGGAGGAAGCGGAGAGATTGTCGCCTTTGGCTGCGACGTTTGGACTGGATTTGGTGCTGCTCGTTGCACCGACAACACCACAGAATCGGATGCAGCGAATTGCTGAATCCAGCCGTGGTTTCACTTATTTGGTGAGTGTGACCGGTGTAACTGGAGAGCGCGTGAAGCTCCAAGATCGCGTGGCGTCTTTAGTGAGCGATTTAAAGGCTTGTAACAGCGGTCCGGTGGCTGTTGGGTTTGGGATTTCTGGTCCTGAACAAGTTTTGCAAGTGAAACAGTGGGGAGCTGATGGTGCGATTGTGGGTAGTGCTCTGGTGAAACGCATTGCCGCTGCAGCGCCCGGGAAAGCCGCATTAGAGGCCGGAGAGTTTTGCAGGCAATTGAGGGATGCTGCTGGATGATGATCTGGCTTGCTTATCGAAGCTGTTGTCCCAAAGAGATCGAAATCGAACCAGAGGCTTCTTAATGTGATTGTCAACAACGATTCAATCGATTTAAATGATTTATGCAGTGTAAAGATGCCATTCTATTGTCAACAAAACACTTAAGGGAGGGTTGATCAATGGCGCGCTTCGTTCTTTGGGGTACATATTGTGATGGCGCACTTCAAAAGCGTGAGCCTTTTCGAGATGAGCATCTTGCTGGACTGCGTGCTCTTAAAGAACAGGGAACATTAATCACGTTGGGCCCTACGGAAGGAAGCACTCATGTCTTTGCCATCTTTGAATCAGACAGCAAAGCCAGCGTCTGTGCCCTCCTTGAACAAGATGTGTATTGGCGTGAAGGAATTTGGACGCAGCTGGATGTTTATCCCTGGGTCCAAGCCTTTTGAGCCTGTTGCCAAACCCATTCGGCTACAACCACATCCCCACCGTCTCCAAGGGCATCGGCGTAACCACTCATTTGTCCGATTCCTTCTCGGGCAACTTGTGCGATGGCCTCGCTGCTATCGAGTCCACGTTGTCGCAATGCTTTGATCTTGAGTGTGCGCGCTCGACGAATAATGTTTGTGCCATTGGGGTGGCAGCTAGCGCAATTGTTTTGAAATAAGGAGGCTCCCGACTCAACTGCAAGTGCAGTCGATGGCCATACCAGCATCACGGCAAGCAGAACTGATGACAGAAGTGAAATCATGCTCACAGATGCTGGTCAAGCAATAGTTTGCTTCCTTGTTCTGCGAAGTGCTGATGCTTGTCTCGATTGTTGGCAGGATTAGAGAATTCAGGGAACTTCCAGTTGGCCGAAAAGGATCTTCAGCGATTCCTGCAGAAGGTGGATCATTTGAATGGCTTGGTTCAGTCACTTCGCGATCATCCTGAGCGACGTCAGCAGCTCGCTGCTTGTGACGATCACAACTCAGTCGTGCAACTGGCCCGGTCCTGGGGGTTTGAAATCGCTCGGCGCTGGGGAGATGAAGAGAGAGCAGTGATTGATCGGCCGCCTAACAACTTGTTCCTCGGACAGGGTTTGGAACCCGGAGAGGAGCAAGAGAGCATGCTTTGCCAAGGCCGTGGTTGGCGGTTGATGCGGATTGAGTCATGCGCGGCTTCTAGCCCGAAGGAGTTCTGGTACGACCAGGCTGAAAACGAGTGGCTAACCCTTTTGCGCGGTAGTGCCAGATTGCAATTCAAGGATCCCGATGAATGGGTCGATCTCAGCGCGGGAGATCAGCTCTTGATTGCAGCCCATCGTCGCCACCGCCTGGCGAGGACAGATCCTCATCCTGGGACTGTATGGCTCGCTCTGTATTGGTCTGTGAATTCCAGTCCTCCTGTCTTGCCATTGAATCAAGAGGGCTTGAGCGTTTGACGAGCCAGTAGGAGCCGGCAAGGGCAATCGAAGCGATACCAAGCCCAATCAGAAGTTGCGGTTTGTTTTCAGATCCTGCAGGTAAAACAATCACTTTTCGGGCAACAGCCGTTAAAGCTGTTACCAGAACGAGCTCAATCTGGATGACATGTTTCCTGAGGTAGCTGGTGACGTTCTGAAGAACTTCAAGGGCAATCAGGACGGTGAGGAGATCTCCAAGAATTTTGATCAGCCCATCACCGAGCCAATAGGAATTGCGCTCGGTATAAATCAGCGCAAGGCTGACCCGAATCGTGAGTTGAATCAGGGCGGCCACAATCACCACGGCTGTGATGACCGTGAGCAGCTTGGCTACTTGTTGCTCTGCGGAGTCGACGAGCAGCAGGAAGGATCGACGTTTGCGACGGGCCTGAGGCACGGCTGATCAGTTGGTGAATGGGGAGTAGTAAGGCTTGGCAGGGGTTGTACCTGCGGGGTTTTCGATCTTGGTATCGCAGGTGATCGAGCCGTCGTCTCCCGTGACGCAATCCGTTGGCACCACAGTGCTGCCTGGCCCCGAGCGGCTGTTAGGTCCAAGGAGCCATGTTTCCGTTTGAGCCTTCGCCATCTGGGGAGCAACAACACAGAAACCAGCACCAGCCATGAGTCCGATGCTGAAGACGAGGGAAGCGGATAAACGCAAGGCAGGAAGGCATCTAAGACCACTTTGCCTGTGATTTTGCTCAGTTGCCGCGATCGTCGCGGATTTCGCGCAGAAGGAGATCGAGTTGGCCAAATGGATCCGTGTCGGTCGTTAAGTCGCCTGCGGAAGCGTTGGCATGGGCGGGAGCCTGATTGATCCAATCAGCTTCGATGCTGCAGAGCTTTGCTGCGAGCCGGGGCAGTCCTCCGAGCCGATGCTCTCGTTCAAGCACTTCCATCAGAGCGGGCATGCGTGTTGAGGTTGCTCGGAGGCTTCGGCGAAGATCGGCTTGGGTTCGACCCTGCTGTTTCAGCCAATCCTTCAACATTGAGGTCAGCTCTTCCTCAACGTCGGGAGACCAGGGGTTCATGAGCGTCCGAGGGGAAACCATCGATCCAGTCTGCGTTGTGCCCGTAGACGAATGTCCGGTGTGATGTGCTTACTGCATAAACCGATCACAGCTGTTAAGGCAACAAGGTCATCGCTAAAACCCGCGACGGGCAAAAAGTCGGGGATGAGATCGGTCGGTATGAGGAGGTAGGCCAGCGCTGCCAGCATCGTGAGCCTTGCCTGAGGAGGAGTGCTCTGATCCAGCACCATCTCGAGGGCTTCTAGGGCTGGAGCTGCAATCGTCCTTCCCGCGCGCCTTAATAGTCGTTGAAACACTCCCTCATCGATGACGGAGCTGTCGATCACGTCAGCTTCAAAAACGGAATCAGTGCAGGAAGAGGCATCAGTCATGAACGATGCAGCGTTGGGTAGTCAAGATTTCTCCACTATCACTGAATTCACTGATTTTTCAGTGGGCGGGTTCCACCAAGCCGTGCTGGATGCTGGTTTTGCGCAGTTTGCGTAAAGCCCGTTGCACCACCTGACGGCAATATTCTCTGCTGCAATTCATCTGTCGGGCGACCTCGGCAAGGGTGCGCCACTCGTGGCTTCCATCCAGTCCAAACCGCAGCATGACGATGGTTCTCTCTTTCGGAGTCAGGTTCGAATTGTCGAGCAGATTCCAGGCGGAATCTGTGCGCTCGGCGATTTCAGCCCGCTCCATCGGTGGAATTTCATCGCTGGGAAGGACATCCACCAGTTCGGACGGATCGGATTTTGACTTCACCACTCCCTGCAAGCTCACGGTGACGCTGCGAAGTTCACAGCCCAACAAGTCCTCAACTTCGCTGACTGGCAACTTCATGCATTCGGCCAATTGCTCGGCGGATGGGGTAAGTCCATTGCTTTGCATGAGTCGCGCTTTAGCAGCGCGTAATCTCGTCAGTTTTTCATTGACATTCACAGGGATCAGAATCGTTCTACTTTGTGTCGAAAGGGCACGGTTCAATCCTTGTCGAATCCACCAATAGGCGTAGGTGGAAAACCGATGGCCTCGGGTGGGATCGTATTTTTCAACGGCTCTGGTTAGTCCAAGTGTGCCTTCTTGGATCAGGTCAAGAAGATCAAGTCCCTTGCCTTGATATCGCTTCGCAAGATTCACTACCAACCTTAAATTGGCCGTGATCATTTGATTTTTTGCCTTTTCTCCTCGCTTGATAATGCGCTTCTCTTCGTCGTTGTAAACGCATGCATCCCCTTCGCTACCCGCCATTGTGCAGCGCTCAGTGAGAGCTGCCATAGCCTGCACCTTCCTGCCCAAGGTTAATTCCTGTTCAGGCGTCAACAGCTGATGCCGACCGATTTCGCCGAGAAAAGCACTCAGAGAACTCACCATCTGTGACTCCTGGTTTTCTTGAACTTAGGGCGAAAGTCTTTCTATCCAGAGGGCGTAATAAAGAGTGCGGAATTTATGTTTACAGCTTAATTCATGTTTTTTTCGTTATTCACTATTACTCCATTATTTCTTTTTGTTGCGCGTTTACTAGGGCTCTGTGCCCCCTTCTGCTTCTAGTCTTCGCGAGTGTGGCAAGCCAGCAGCTACGGTCAGCCCCACTGAATCATTTGTTATGCCGCTGGCCACTTTGCTGACCCCAGAGATCGCTAAAAGCGCTGGTGTGGCCTATGTGCACTACCTCAGTTTCATGCTCTGTTTTGCCGCTCTCGTCGTTGAGCGTCGCTTATTGCGTCCGGATCCGGATCGTCGGGCCGCTACGGCCATGGTGATCACCGACATCATTTACGGAATGGCCGCTTTGGCACTGCTGGTCAGTGGCATTTTTCGTGTCCTGTATTTCGGGCAAGGCAGCGATTTCTACACAACCAATCCCTTGTTCTGGTGGAAGGTCGGTCTGTATTTATCCGTGGGTGCCTTGTCGTTGTATCCCACAGTGACGTATATCCTCTGGGCGATTCCCCTGCGAAAGGGTGAACTCCCCAAAGTCTCTGAGGCGCTCGCCACACGTCTGGGCTGGATTGTCAACATTGAGCTTGCGGGTTTTGCTCTTGTGCCTTTGTTGGCAACGCTGATGGCTCGTGGTGTGGGATTGCCGGCGACGTGATCTGAAGCATGCAAGTTGACCCCTGTCCTCCAGTTCAGGCTCAGCAGATCAGAACCGATCAGTTGCGCCGAAGTGCTCTGACCCATGCCCCAGGCTATGGGGCCAGATTGGCGACTAGCTCATCCGGTTTTCCGGTTTTGCCGCGCTGGTGCGTCTGGGTTCAACCAGTTCAAAGCGTTGAGCCCAATCGTTGGGAACGTCGATGGTTCGGTGCTGTGGATCGTGCTCTTGATGAGTGGTCTTCTGTGTTGCCGATCATTCGGGTTGACGATCCTGAGCGGGCCCATATTCGAGTAGAGCGACGCAGGCCGCCCCGGCGACGTCTTGCTGATGGATGGCGCGCGAGCAATGGCAGAAGCGTGCTTCAGGTGTTGGAGGTGCAACGCCAGGGGGTGTGGCGTCTTGAGCCCCAGGTCACCGTGATGGTGTCACCTGAGTTGAGAGCTGAGTCTCAACAGGCCACAGCACTTCATGAGTTAGGGCATGCGTTCGGGCTGTGGGCCCATAGCTTGGAGCCCAGTGATGCGATGGCACCTGTCCAAGGCGCCTCGCCGGTGTTGAAGCTGTCGCCCCGTGATCGGCTCACCCTGGAGTGGATGCGAGGGCAGCCAAGTCAATTTGGCTTGCCTTTGACTCCGAAGCCTTAGGAGCGTCTTGGCGCGCCACGGCGGTTGGCTAGTACGGCCTGAACATCCCGCCAACTGACATTGTGATGAGCCAGTGCCACCTGGAGATGGAAAATTAAATCAGCCGCTTCCCCTGCGATCTCGTTGGCGTTGTTGTCTTTGCATGCCATCACAAATTCTGCGCTTTCTTCACCGATTTTTTTGAGAATTTGATTGTCTCCCCCTTCGAGTAATCGGTTGGTATAACTGCCTTCAACCGGGCTTTTGCGGCGATCCTCAATCATGCGCATCAATTCGGTGCAGGCATCGGCTGGAGGGGCGGCTGCGTCGTGTCCTCCTTTGCTGGGCACTGGACCATTGTCATAAAAACAGCTGCGTGCGCCTGTGTGACAAGCCACATCGCCGTCTTGCTCGATGGTGAGTAGGAGCACATCCGCGTCGCAGTCGTAGCGAAAGCCCTTGAGATGTTGGATGTGACCACTGGTTGCTCCTTTGTGCCACATCTCTTGTCGAGACCGACTCCAGTAGTGCACTTCACCAGTGCTCAGTGTGAGCTCCAGTGCTGCACGATTCATCCAGGCCTGCATGAGGATCGCTCCGTCTAGCCAGTCTTGAGCGATTGCAGGAATTAGCCCCTTGTCATTGAAGCGGAGTTCGTCAATGAAGGCGGCATCAGCGGCTGGCATTGGGGCTCGGTGCATGTAGATGTAGACAAGGTCAATTCTCCCGCAGTGTGCTCCCTCTTCCGAGCTGATGTTTCTGCCTCCCGCCGGCTTCACCTGTAGCAAGCATTTCGAGGGCTATCCCTGTTGCCATAGGCAATGGCAACACTCTGGACATTGTCATTTTGTGCATGGCTATAGCCGAAGCTTCACCTTTTGGTTTGTGGCCAATGAGCTGGATGCTTGTGGATTTGTCGTGGATTTTTCAAGCTTGCGTCCCTTAGAGAAACAGTTGAGAGACCAGTTTGATCACACCTTTTTGGTCAACCAAGATGATCCTTTGCTGGAGCAGTGGCGTTCCCTACATGAGCAGGGAGCCCTTGATCTTCGGGTTATGAACAATGTGGGAATGGAAAGTACAGCCCATTTGTTATGGAACTGGGCCAATGATCTTTTAAACGAACGTGATCTTGGTCGAACCTGCTGTTGGAAAGTAGAGGCTCGGGAAAACCAGGCCAATGCGGGGTGTTTTCAGGCGTTGCCAGAGTGGTTTACCGGGGCTGTCCATTGAAATTTGTTCTGCATAGCACTTGCTGATTGAATGGTTGCCTGAAGGGTCAAGTTCAAGATAAAATGCTTCTGTCTTTGCATTTTTATTCCACTAAACTTGTTGAAATAAGAATTGGGTTTTCGTAACTATTTAACTCTCCACGTAGATTTTAGTTGATTCCGAGCTGGCGTGACCTTTGCAGGGTTTGGTTAAGGATATCTCCCTTGCGAATTTTTTTTGATTGCTATTGTGAACTTTGTCAATGGTGCTCACGGTTCTGAATGCCGTTTAGCTGCCTCTCAATGGATGTTTTTGGGATTGCTCCAGCTTGATTCTGACAGGGAACGATTCAGGACTTCAACCCCATTTTTCGTCGCATTTGGAGGGGGGAATTAGTAGGCACTACTTCCAGAAATGATATGAATTGTCTACCCCTTAAATGGTTTTCTTGGATACATGTCGAGTTTAATTGTGGCTTTCGGTCCAGGTTGGATGCGACGAATAATG
>NZ_JAKUHK010000045.1:0-10258 GCF_023630655.1 Synechococcus sp. MU1655
TTCGGCCTGTTCACCGGGGGCAAGAGCCTTCACGTCTACTGGGTGTTCGAGCAACCGATCGAGGCGGCTCGGTGGCGTCCGTTGATTCAGCGACTGATCAATCACTGCGGCAGCGATCCTGCGGTGAAGGACCCCAGCCGGTGCATGCGATTGCCCGGTGCCTGGTACATCCACAAGGACGGCAGGGTTGGGGATAAGAGCACACTCCTGAACATCACCGGCGACCGCTTCACTCCAGAGCTGTTCGAGGAGCTGTTGCCCCCGCTGCCGGAACGTCCTCGTCACATCCCGAAGTCGCTTTATCGCAAGCAGCCGACGCGGACGCTGCAGGACATCGCCGATGCGTTGAAGCTCATCCCGCCACGGGTGCCGGGCCACGGCAATTACCCGGTGGATCGGAACATGGCCTGGGGCCTGAAGGCTGCCTGCTACGACGCTGGTTACGGCATGGATGTGGCTCGAGAACTCCTCGAAGCCCACAGCCCTAACGTTTGGGACCCCGACCAGATCCTCCGCTCTGGAGGTGATCAGATCAGTGCTGGGACTTTCTGGTGGCAAGCCCAGCAGCACGGCTACCGGAGGCCCGCTGATGGCTGATGTGCAGTCGGTGGTGGACCGTCACTCCACCATTACGTACGAGGCGATCAGGGATGCAGCCAAGAGCATCCGGGTCGCTCAGGGCCGCGAGCGATTTAGCTTCGACAACCTTTTGCCGTCAGATCTGGCGAAGGCGGTGGAGTTGGTGATGGAGGTGCTGCCTGCTGATGCGCTGACCTCCGTGCTGACGCTGTTCTGCGGTTACAGCGGCCTGCTCAAGCTCGGCACCAAGGTGTCGCCGGATTGTCGCTATTGGGTCCCCGCCAACCTCTACGTCGGGCTGGTGGGGCCGAGCGGCCTGACGAAGAGTCCAATTCAAAAGGCCCTCATCTCCGATCCGACCCGTCAGCTCCAGGCGGAGGAGAAGGCGCGGTTTGACAGGCTGTTGAAGGAGTGGGAGGACGCCGATCCACAGGACCGCGACAATCACCCTCCCCGCCGGTGCCCGCTTCATCAGAACGAGTTCTCCCCGGAGGCGCTCGGGATGTGGCTGCAGTTCTATGAGCGGGCTGGCCTCGGTGTCTTGCTGACTCGCGCTGAATTGAGCGGGATGCTGCGGGCGCTTGAGGCTGACACCAGGCGAGGCAGGGGGACCGCTGAGGCTCAATTTTTAGAGTCGTACGACGGTGATGGCTGCACTTCTCTTCGCGTTGGCAAGGCCGGTACGGGTGAGGTGCGGAGCTATTCCTCTTGCCATGTCTCCCTGTTCGGTGGAGTCCAAGATGAGGTGTTGCGAGAGCTGATCAATGGCTCTGACGCCAGCGGTAAATTCGCCCGGATTCTGATGGTGAAGTGCCCCCTCAAACCGCTGGATCTGAAGGACGATCCGATCAGTTCTGAGCAGGAGGAGGCGTTTGAGCGGGCGGAAAGGGTCTTGGCCTTCTATGCCCGTCAGTTGTATGAGCTGCCGCCCCGTCGGTATCGACTCAGCGCAGAGGCTCGCCGCCATTTCAACGGTTGGTTTCGCGCCCACCAGCTGGAGGCGTTCAAGCCTTCAACGCCGTCGGTCATCTCCGCGATGTTGGGCAAGACCAGCGCCAATGCGCTTCGGTTGTCGGTGCTCCTTCACTTGGTGTGGACGAAGGGGGAGGACCCCACTGCCGAGATCTGTCTCGATCTCGTGCGGGCGGCCACCGCGATGGTGGATCAGGTCATTTCAGAGACCCGGGAGTTCCACCAGCCCCCGGAGAGCATCGGCACCGAGCTGATGCGTCACGTTCACTCCCTTAGCTGGGAAAACGATGTTCTGAAGCAGGACCTGATCACCTGGCAGGACGCCAAGGACAAGGGCACCAAGCGCATCCGCGATTGTGGTGCGATGGGGTTCGAGAAGGCCATCGCCGAGCTGGAGGTGATTGGCTTAGGTGAACGTCTCCAGGCCGGTTCGGTCCCTGCCTTCAGGGCCCTGAAACCCTGGCCTTAGACAGCGTGGACAGCGGCGGACATGGGGGTTGTCTGCCGCCATCGCTCTATTCGACTGGGCTTCGGGTCGATTTAGACAGATGGACACGGTTCAGAGTTCCCTGAAGCTCCAGGGAACCCCTCTATGGCGGGACTTGGCCGAGGCCCCGGCTAGGTAGCTGGATGGCGTGTCTGTCTGTCCGAACCGGGTCAGCCCCCCTGCACTGCAGTTGATCTCAGCAGACAGAACTCGTGTCCGAGCCTGTCCATCGTGTCTGAGCTCTTGATAGGTGAGCAGGTGGTCACTCTCCGAGATCTACCGCCAGTACTTCAGGAGTTCTCTCCATTTGGCGGGAGGTGCGCGTAACGGGGCTGGCGGCATGATTGATCTGTGGCCCAGACCGTTGCCCAAGACATCAGGCTCCTGACCAGCATAAACTCAATTATGGAATCCCCCCCTTGGGGGATTCGTTCAAGTCCTTGGTGGCTTAAAAAGGAGTCAGGTGAGTCAAGGTAATGGGATTTGTAATTCTTATTTTAGTTGCACTTGTTGTTTGGTATTACTTCAAGAGCAAAGACCTTGAAAAGCAGACAAGATCAGCACAAAGAACTGCGAATCAATTAAAAGAAGAAAGAACCAGAGCACAAAGGCTCGCGGCAGCCGCGCAAAGAAAAAGACCTGAAGAAGACCTCACACTCTCTAGTTTTAATCACAAACCTTCTCCCTCAGAAAAGCAGCCGTCACCACCGAAAAAAACAGCAGCAATCCCCAAAGAAGAATCACAGCCAAGTACAAGCCGCAAGCAAGCAGAACAATCACTAAATACAGGTATTGCAGAATTAGATGGCCCAGGCATGTTTCAGCGCCTCACACGGCTTGGGGAATCGGCTTCTGCTGTTTATCTTCTCTATTCCAAGCAGCATGATGCTTACAAGGTCGGATATTGCGATCCGATGGGCATTGCCAAAAGGATCAATCAAATTAAACCCGAAGTCCCAGACGTGAAGCTGGATGGCACACAGGTATTCACCACCGTCCAAAATGCATTTAATGCAGAGCAAAGAATCTTAGATAAATACAAGAGCTACAAGTACAACGGCATCAACGGAAGATGGAGTGGTTCCACCGAATGGATTACACAACGCCCAACAGGCAGGCCATACTTAATGGAACCGACCAAAGTGGAGGCGCGCTATCAAGAAGAACTAGAAGCGGAGCCTGAAAGGCCAAGCGAACAAGACATATACACGGTTTATTTAATGAAATCGCAATCAAAAGGCATGCATAAAGTTAGCTGGTGCAAAACAGAAAACCTAATGAAAAAGCTAAGAGTTGCACGAAACGATTTTGCGAATGACGTAGAAATAATCTCAAGGTTTCCAATCCAAACATTAGAGAAAGCTCGAGCCGTGGCAATTGACATCAATGAAAAAGCTGGAACCTTCAAAAAGGAAGGAAGAAAAGAGAGTTATATATGGACTTCCAATCCTTCGTACCTCAATAAATTCAAAGACTATGGGCCTGACGCAAAGAAAACACCGTAAGCGCCTACAAGTCGCCGTCCACAAGGACAATCAAGACAGCCAGATCATTAAAACTCGGCTAGATCCACAATTAGCCTGTGGACTTTTTGAACTTGTTCATCGCTGAGGCGGAAATACTCTGTTTGAGGTAGCCGTACATCCCGAAATCGTTTATGCAACGTCCGCTCTAGCTCCTCATAGTTTGAGCATCGAACTACATTCAAAACCTCATCAGGCTTGAGCTGATCCATTCTCCTAAGCAGGTTCTCAGTAATTCCAATTTTGCAGAGATCTCCATTACGAACGAAATACACAAAGCCAAAAGACTGTTCACTCGGCACAGATAAGGCTTCTTGCTCTTTTCGCGCTTTATCTATTGCATCTTGCTCTTGTTTCTCTTGCTCCCTTGCCTCTTGCTTGGCTATTAATTTGTTCATCATCAGTTCCTTAAAAGCAGCCTTCTCTTCTCTAAATTTCTCCAAAGCAGCCTTCTCTTCTCTAATTTTCTCCTCGGAAGCAATCTTTTCTTGTCGGAATTTCTCCTCATAAAATTTGTTTTGGGCCCTTCTTTTCTCCTCTGCTATTTCCCTTCTCTCACGCTCAAGCTCCATTGCCCTTCTCTCAACCTCTATTTCCCTCTTATCACGTGCAATCTTGATCTCCCTATCTGCCGTATGCGGAGTCCAAAATGGCTTTGGTACAGAGGGCTCTCGCTTTTTCGGATCTTCTCCAAAGTTGCTGAGCCGTCGCATGTTCTCTTTGATTTTTTCTGGATCCATCACTGCACCCCTGCTTCCTTCCTCTTAGCCGCAAAGCTTTCAGTCAGATTATCCGCTGCCTTTCATAAGACCAGTTAAGACAGTCAGCGCATACGTCCAACGCCGTAGCCCACTAGCAAGCCTCCAGCACCGCCCAGAACACCCCCGGTTAGAGCTGCGCGTTGAGAGTCGTTGAGATGGCCTCCAAAAACGATGGCAAGTGCAACCACAACAAGCAGCCCGGATGTGGCGAAGACTGCATCAAAACTTTGATGCTTCGCTGCTTTGCCTGACGACTGAGCTTTTTTCAACTTGCCTGCGTCTTGATCCAATTCACGCTCGATCCTGTTGATCTCATCGTGTGTGGAGCCCATTCGAATACTGCGATATGGGGATTCTGGCCCTTTTAGCGCCGGTAGGCATGACCCCATTGATTGGACCTGTTCTGCTGATCAGCACCAAGCTTCATCATCTTGTTCATCTGTGCGACGCCTCCAATCACGCAGGCGTAGTTGCCATCTCGCTCAGCTTTACGCGCTGTGCGCTCAAGCCTCCCGAGACGTTGGAACAACAGATCCCGTTGATTGATGTCCTCATGATTAAACGCCTCTATCCAGTCTCTATGGGCCTTAGCCACTACGTCACAGGCAGTGCGGCGTGAGACCCCCCATGTTTCAGCAGTGAGAGCAGTTAGCTAGCTGAAACCAACTCCCGCGACTATCTGCTTGACGGCCCATTCATGGCGCTGTTTCTTCTCGCTGGCGGTGACTCTCTTGCGGGTCATGGCTAACTAGGGAGCAGTGGATGACTGGTGTTGGCGTGAGTTGGAGTGCTCCTGCTTGGGTTGGGAAAAGCGATAAGAAATACAGTGAACTGATACAGCGGAAGGCTGTGGCAGTCACCAGACGCGACAAGAGGCGTGGTGGCGAATACAGCACCAAGCAAGCGATAGAGGCCATCGATCAGGCATTTCATCGCTGCAACGGCTTTGATCCCTACGACGGCTCCAAGCTCAATCCAGAACTGCTTGGCGAGTACGACAACAAGAAAAGCAAAGCAAAAGGGGCTGCCTACAAACGGGAGATGGCGATGCTGCCGACTGTTGATCATGTCAAAGCAGAACCGGTGCCTGACTTTGAAATCGTCAGCTGGCAGACGAATGACGCCAAAGGGGACATGGCCCCTGAGGAGTTCGTGGCTTACTGCCGCCGAGTTGTTCAGATCGCAGATCAGCATTGAGTCAAAGCAAGCCAGCGCCGATGAACGCCTCCTCGACCTGCGACAACGAATCAGGATCTAAATCCATATCACCGATGAACTCTGTGCACCCTTTGCCCAGATATTGAGTTGATCCCCAAGCCCGTCATCCAATCGAGTTGTTTGATGCATGCAACAACAGCTCCAGGATTCTTCTGTTGTTTTGCCTGACCAGCAGCAGCCATCAGCGTCTGAATCGACCATGCCAATAGCTCCTGTCTATCGATACCGGTCTCATCAACGTCAGCCTTGATCTGCGTCCATGCACGTTTAAGGAGGCGGTAACCCTGAGCCCTTGAGACTCCCCACTGCTGTCGCGCAAAGGTGAGACATGCAGTGTTGGGCTCACCCTCAAGGATCAGCCCTTGGAGCGTGTCGATGCGGTCGGAGATCTCTTCTGTTGTTGCTCGTGCCATGGCCAATCAGCCTCCGTATTGAGCAATTAATCAAAAAGATCTTTCTAAATCAAATAATAATCCCTGAAGTAAGAGTTTTGGGTTCTATTCATGCCCCGCCTCGCTATGCAACTCCTTTGAACATTCAAATCAATAAAAAATTCAGCTCGTGGCGGGGCTAGTGGCGCAAATAATCAGTCGTTCTTGTTTGTGCATATTTCTCTTCTAAGAGCTTCTGACTTATCATTGAGTTCCAACAGTCAAAGACCTAATAATTTCTTCTTAGCAGCCGCAAATTCATCCTCAGCGATCACACCTTGTTCTTTAAGCCGCATAAACTTCTCAAGCTCAACAGAAATATCACCGTTGCCAGAATTAGACTGAATTGCAGGCAGACCTAGATTCTTCTCTACATATCCTTTAATAGTATTAGCCAATACATTTTTGTCAACACCAGCAAACATAAATGTATTTTCGTCTGAAGCGGCTTGGAAAATTCCCGCATTTTTTTCGTTAGCGCCTGGAATAGTAAAGGTTATAAATCCACTGAATACAGCCCCAGCTTCTCTGAACTCAATGCCAGTTATATTCTTAAAGTATATGCTCTTGGTTCCACTAATGCCTTTAGTGAAAAAGCCAAAAGCACCTTGAGGAGATATTGTGAGCTTGTTAGGGTATACAACTAATTGTTCTCCGACACCTTGCATAGAGTAAATTGCGCCATCAGGAAGCTCAGGTGATTCAATTTTATTGTTAATTTGAGTATTTATCGGATTAGCAATTGTAGGCAATGCCGCATTGAATACTTGTGAGCCAGCTTTAGCAGTGCTTTCTACCGACTGGGAGCCTGTCATCTTTATTGTCAATGCCATGACTATATAAACAATAATGCCAGACGAAGGAACAAAGAAATTCGAGACAATGAACAACCCTCTCCAGAAATTAGCTGCTCCGTAGCCCGACTCCCTTAAACCACCGCATACTCCAGCTAGTACTTTATTGTTCGACGACCTGTGAAGACCAGGCTTTGAATTTGGTCTCTGAATTTTTCCGTATTCAGCCATTTGTCTAGATTAAGCTTGCTTAAATAATAGTGGTAAGAAAAAAGAAGCCAATCCCCCAAACGGGGGATCTTTGAACATAAAAACTACCCATTCATGGGTACTGCATTGTTATGTCGAATGATGCTTAGGCGTGATTAGGCAGTGATCTGAAAAATACAAAGCCGCTTGTGGCGGGGCTAGTCAATACTTAGCAAGGAAAGTATTTTCAACGACTTCTATGGCGACAATGGGTCCTTCCTGCCTATTAATTAGTGCGTAAATTCGAGGCTCGCTGACCAGCTAGACGTCGCGAGGAAAATTTATTTGGTCATCCTGGCAGCGCTGAAAATCTTCTGAATCACCACAAACCTCCTTAGCCAGCAAGGTGGGGAGCAGAGCTCCTCACCTTTTTTCTTAGATCAAATCGTGGGAACTACTGATGGTATCAGTGCATCGACAATAGGATCACCTAGCTCCCAATCATCATTAGAAGACGATGAAAGGGTTGATCCCCAGCCATCGAGGCGATCATCAAAGCTTTCATTAGTTTCTTTTGATAAAGTCCCTACTTTTTTCTCTCTATCAGCCTCCATCGTATCCAGATTAATCAGAAGAGCTGTGTATTTACTGCTATCAGTTTCATTCTTGAAGCTGTTAACATCAGCGCCGCTCATGCTGATAAAGCTGCGTTGCCCTTCTTCGACATCAAATGCATTTGAAATCACATAATCACCGTCAGCTAGTGCTTCCTCAAAGGTAGATCCACGAGTGACTAAGGCCACTGCGTAGTTAGAGCCTGTGAGTGTATCGGCTGCGAGATTGTCATTGGAATCTGCGATACGGAAGATGTAATCACCATTTTCACCAACGCCTTTGAAGCCAAACTTATCTTCTTTTGTGTCGGCTCTAAAAAACTCTTTCTGGAAGGACTCACCATCAGCAACATTGAGGCCTGTGAGTGGATCCACATCTTCTTTTGTGATGGATCCGCTTTCAAAGCCTGTGAAAGTCAACGCTGATTCTAAGAAATCAACTGAAATCGTTTGATCTGTTGGAGTCTCTAGATAATCCTCAAAGGCTGTTAGCTGATTTGTGTCTTCGAGGTGAAGAAGCTCTTCCTGATTGAGTGTGATATTGAGGGTGTCGCTGCTCAAGTCAGTGCCGCTGTTGGTGTCATTGCCACCGCTCAGGTTTAGGGATTGCTTGTTTGCAGCCTCGGAGGTAGCGGTGAAAGAAAGATTGACAACATCAGAGCCTTCATCAAGACGGATGGTTTCGAAACCAGTAATCGCTGTGCTTTGTGCATTCCCGGATGTAGAAATGGAGCCAGTTAGGGATTGATCAAGGTTGAGGGTATTGCTCTGATCATTAAGGGTTAATTGATCACCGCTTCCATCGCCGCCATCAAGGGTGCCGGTCAGTGAACCACTTGCTGAAAGTACGGCATTGTCATTGCCATCAGCCAAGTTGATGTCTGAGATGTTGGTGAAACCAGTGCCATCCACTGTTCCGGAATTAGGGCCGGTAATCAGTGCCACGTTGCTGTTCCCATTCAAGGTGATCGTGTTGGTTTCAGGGCTGCCACTACCTGTGCCAACTTGGATCGTTTGGAATCCAGAGAAGCTGCTACCTCCTCCACCACTGCCACCACCAATGGAAATACTGCCGTCAGTCTCAACATTGATGGTTGATCCATCGTTGATCACGAGAGTGTTATTTCCTGCGCCACCGTCCAGTAATCCGCTGAGACGTCCTCCTTGTTCAATGGTGACCGTATCGTTACCGCCTTCTAAATAGATGTTTTCAATACTGGTGAAATTCACCTGATCAAGCGTGCCTTGATCCAGTCCAGTCAGCGTGAGCGAATTACCAAAGACATTGCCATTGAGGCGATCAAAGCCATCACCACCATCAAGGGCTAGTGCAGCCGTTGTACCTGCAACATCAGCAAGCGTGGCAGTATCTGCAGCTCCACCAAGGTTGATGGAATTAAGCAAGGTGCCGGCATAGCTGCTAGCTGTTGCCGTAGATCCAAACTTGATGCCATCGATACTGCCAGAGCCTGATGCATCAATCAGCAAGTTGTTTTCTGCGCTTGGATTCGCAATTGTGATGGTGTAATCAGCCGTTGTTGTGGCACTGCCGTTGGCTGCAGTTACAGCAAATCCATCAGCCAGTGTTGATGTTGTTTGTGCCGTAATGGCTGCTGCATTGCCAGAGAAGGTTGTGGCACCTGTACTGGACACAGCGAGTGAGCCATAGGTACTCGTTGATGACCCTGGGCCATAACTAATCGCTGCATCATCAAGCACTAGGGCATTGAGTTGCCCAGATGATGTGCCAGTGAGATCTGCTGAAAAACTGCTGGCAATGTAATCAAGAGCAAGTGATGTATCGATAAATTCAGGCTCTTCATCGGGAATATCACTACTCCCATCATTGAACTGGAGAGCATCGATGTCATAGAGAGTATTGAGCCCGTCAGGTGAGCCAGAGCGCTGGTCTTGAATGAAATAAACGGAGCCAAAGGTTGCATCAGAGGCTCGTGAGATCGTGTAATCCGCTGCGTTACCAGAAAGGACAACGGTATCGATTTCAGTGGCATCAGATTTTGCTGCCGCCGAGCGATTGCCATAGAAAACATCGTTGCCTGCGCTGGCGATGAAGGTGTCATTACCCAAGCCCCCTTGGGCAAGGTCATCTCCAGCCCCAGCATTAATGGTGTCGTTGCCGTTGTCGCCAAAGAGAGTATCGATGCCATCACCGGAGGTAATGATGTCATCATCATCCCCACCTCTGACTAAATTATTGCCATTTCCAGCATTGATTTGATCAACCCCAGATCCGCCATTGATGTTATCTCTTGATGCTGTTCCGGTGATGGTGTCATCACCATCATCACCATTGAGATAAAGAGCAAAATTAGCTTCACTTGCATCAATTAGATCGTTACCAACGCCACCCCTTACGCCACCGTAATTCTGGTTTCCTCCGAGGGTAATTGTGTCATTACCGGCATCGCCATCAATGCGCGAAGAATATCTTGCGTTAGTACTATCGCTAGAAAATGTGGTGTACCCACTTCCACCCGTTAGGGAGATTGAATCGTTACCATCGCCTGCGCGAACTCCCCGGTACCTAGAGCTATTACCAGTATTGGCTCCATTAAGGCCTATCAATCCTGTCGCTGTAATGGTGTCGTCACCATCCCCAGTGATGACGTCATCTCTAACAGCATTGAGATTAACGACATCATCGGAGCTGCCTGAATCAAAGCGTGTGA
>NZ_JAKUHK010000046.1:0-10075 GCF_023630655.1 Synechococcus sp. MU1655
AAAACGGAAGCTGGGCGGGAAGAACGGTGGGCTCCTGTTGGGACCCATCGAAGTTGGAGGCAAAATCGACGGTGTCGTCGCCGATTTCATCCAGTAACCCCTCGTGGGAGATCCGTGCTAGCCGCGTTTCGGTGTATCGCATGGCTGCTGGTGGATCGTCATCCACCGAGCCAAAGTTGCCGTGACCATCCAGTAACGGGTGACGGCTGGAAAAGGTTTGGACCAACCGCACCAGGGCGTCATAAACCGCTTGATCACCATGTGGGTGGTACTTACCAAGCACGTCACCGACTACACGGGCACATTTCCGATAAGGACGATCTGGGGTGAGCCCCAGTTCGTGCATCGCAAATAAAATTCTGCGTTGGACGGGTTTCAGTCCATCACGCACATCCGGGAGCGCTCTGCCCACGATCACGCTCATCGCGTATTCGAGGTATGAGCGCTGCATCTCGTGGTGCAGGGCGATCGATTGAACGCGCTCCTCGGCCATCCTGCAGGGAAATAAGAAGGCAGTCGAGTGTCAGCCTACAGATCTTCTTCTGCTTGACCAGAGTTTTGGTTAGATAGCGCTTTTTGGATCTGCATTTGCCTCGGCACGCTCGACGGCGTTTTGAAGGCTGGGATTGTTCAACAGTTCAGCTGTAGCTCTGCGTAATTTCACGCCCCATAGTTGTTTTTTTTGATGGCCAGGCAGAACGTAATTCGGAGATTCGGCAAGAGCTTTTTGAGCAAGCTTCAAGGATTCCTGATCTCCAGGATTCACTTTGTTCAACGCCGCAGCTAGGGCCAACATCGGCTCTGGGTTGGCATTGATCGTTAAAACGGAACGCCAGCGACGAATGGCTTCTTTGGTGTTTCCCATTTCAAACAACACCAGGCTTTGATTGTTTAAGGCTTCCCAGAAACTGGGCTTAATCGCCGTTGCGCGCTCAAAAGCCTTGAGGGCTTGCTTTTGGTTGGACTGCATCACCCTGGCGTTGCCAAGGTCGAAATAGGCCGTGGCGTTTTTGGGATCGAGTTTGAGACCTCGATCCAACAGGGGGATGGCGTCGTCGGGACGGTTGTCTCGCAGCGCTAAGGATGCTTCTGCGAACCAAAGTCCTGCGTTGGTTGGGTTGAGTGATTTCGCACGGGCCAGGGATCCCGCTGCGTCATCAAGTTGTTCGCTCCGTAGTTGCGCTTCAGCCAACACGGACCAGAGCCGTTCATCGTTCGGTTGTAGACGCACGGCTAGAGCGGCTAAGCGGGCAGCTTCTTTGGGTTGTCCAAGCCTTAGCAATTGCGCTGCAGTGCGACCGATGCCGATCCCAGCCCCTTCTAATTCTTGTGGGCTGGGCGTAAAGACATAGGGGATGAAGGCTTTGGCGGGTTCAGCGCTGCACAGACCAATCGCGCTCATCAGGGTCGCTGACACCCAAACTTTGGTGAACGATTGGCTTGAACGCCGATGGGATCCCATCACCGAATCTCAGATGTAGACACAGTAGGTGGATCTACTGACTTTGCTGAGGCGGCATTGCGGCGCCACATCCAAGGTTTGATGCGTCTGAGTGCGGATCCGCGCAACTTCTGATCCCAGGTCGACGGATCCCATTGCTCAACCTGCGCAGCGCTTAGATCCAAAATCCAGGGACGGGGCTGGACCTCTGGATCTTGACTCGATGGGAGCTCCGTTTGATTGAACGGACAGACGTCCTGGCAAATATCACAGCCTGCGACCCATGGACCCATCCCAGCCTTAATCAAGTCTGGAAGCTGCTGATCTCGGTTTTCAATTGTGTGATACGCGATGCATCGCCGTGAATCAACCACAAATGGCTCCCTTATGGCCTCGGTGGGACAGGCGTCCATGCATGCTCGACAACGGCCGCAGCGAGGTTGGGCCGGCTGATCAGCTACTAAATCTTCTGTGCTGAGCAAGTGGCCGATCACCATCCAAGACCCCCGTTGCGGATGAATCACGTTGCTGTGTTTGCCAATCCATCCCAAGCCTGCCTCTTCCGCCCATGCCTTATCGAGCAGGGGTTCGGCATCCACGCAAACCCGCCAGCGCGAGTCGGGTCTTTGTGTTTCAAGCCAGCGACCAACGCGGCGCAGTCTTTGGTTGACCACGCGGTGGTAGTCACGGCCCCATGCATAGCGAGCGATGGCAAGGCTGTTCGGTTGGCGCGAGTCGGAGACGTAGTAATTCAGCCCGACGGCAAGCAAGCTTCGAGCTCCATCAAGAAGTGTTTTCGCATCGAGCCTTCGCGGAGCAGCCATCCAGCCCATCTCCGCTTGAAAACCAGCGTCAAGCCAGCGTTGTAAAGCTGCTGTCCGCATCTGCAACCTCGAACTTCCCGGTAGACAGGCGATCCCAACAGGATCGAATCCTTCCAGGCGGGCACGTTCCTTGAGTGCCGCACTGAGTTGGGGTTGTCCAGCGGAGGACGTCACGGAAATGAGCCGTAAAGTTAATCACCTTTAAGCATCGTGACGTGTCCGCATCCCCATCGGGTTCTCAATCCTTACGACTGTCTTTTGTTCTGAGGTGGTTGGGCATCACCTTGGTTGTGCTGCTTGCATTGCAGATGGCTGTGCTGCTGAGTGCAGCCGATTGGGCCGATGGAGTCTTTAAGCAACTCTTAATTGAGCGCTTAGTCAATCAAGCCCCGATGGGGCTGATCGGGCTTTTGCTCATGCTTTTGGGTTCGCGCCTTGACCAACCGGAGTCAGCAAGACCTCCAATTCGTTGGTTTGTTTGCGTGATTTCTGCGCTGTTGGCGATTTTGATGATTGTTGTTGTTCCTGTCTCAATCTCAGGTAATCAGAATCTCTCAGGTGAATCGGATCAAACGCTTGAGCAGCAAAAGGGTCAGTTGGAGATGGCTCGTCAGCAATCGGCCAACCCCGAAAATGTGAAAATGCTGGGTAGTCAGCTCACACAGGCAGGACAGTTGCCTGCTGATGCCAGTGAGGAAGACCAGGTCAAAGCTGCTCAGGCTTTTATCGATAAGCAGCTGGCGCAGATGGAACAGCAGATCCAGCAGGGGGAACGTCAGCGAAATCTTGCTGTGAATCAGCGTCGCTTTGGCGGGACTGTGAGTGCGGTGATTCTTGCCGTTGCTTTCGTGCTCTTGGCTCTGGCGGCCGTGATCTAATCGATCTGCTGGTTAGGTTGGTGAGATCACGTCAGCCTTAAGCCACAGGCGTTCCTTGGTGCAGTCCAATACAAGACCTGACCTGCCGCTTAGCGCCAGGCTTCGGCAAGATCTGAAAAACGATTTAATCGCTGGGTTGTTGGTGGTCATTCCGCTAGCAACCACGATTTGGTTGGGAACCACGGTCAGTCGTTTCGTGCTGGCTTTTCTCACTTCGATTCCGAAGCAGTTCAATCCGTTCATCACCCTCAACCCTCTTCTCCAGGATTTGATCAACCTGGCGCTGGGATTAACGGTTCCGCTCTTTGCGATTTTGCTGATCGGCCTGATGGCCAGGAACATCGTCGGTCGCTGGTTGCTGGAGTTCGGCGAAGAAACCCTCCAACGCATTCCTCTTGCTGGCTCGGTTTACAAAACCCTGAAACAGCTGCTTGCCACGTTTCTGAGAGATAACTCTCAGCGTTTTCGGCGTGTGGTTTTAGTGGAATATCCCCGTGAAGGTCTGTACAGCGTGGGCTTTGTGACCGGTGTGGTGGGTCCTTCCCTCCAAGCTGAGCTCACTGAGCCCCTTCTCAGTGTGTTTATTCCCACAGCACCAAACCCCACAACGGGTTGGTACACCTTGGTTCCCGAAACATCTGTCAAAGATCTGGACATTTCAGTGGAAGATGCATTCCGAACGATCATTTCCGCTGGCATTGTGAATCCTGATGAGCGTGAAGCTCCTGTGAATCGAAGTTTTTCCAGCCTGATCTCTCAGCTGAGGGGTTCTGTGTCACCGTCGTCCACCACCACTGGAGCCTGAACTCGACTCGGCCGTATGTCCATGCAGTCCCGATCCCTATCCCGTGAACTAGCGCTGCTGGTTCTCGGTCAATGCCCTGAACGAGTGGATGATCTCCCCGATTTTCCCCTGGACACGTTGCTTCAAAAAGCCCTCGATAGTTTGATGCAGCATTGGACAGAAGTTCTGGACTGCTGTGCTGGAGATCTGGAAAAAGCTCAACAACACCTGCTTGAGAGTGAACTTAAGGATGGGCCTTCTTCCGATCAGGCGTCAGTTCGTGAGTCGTTGCAGTCGTCTCTCACTGGGGCAGAACAAGTTCTGAATGGTCTTTCGGCCAGTCTTGAGTTACCCCGTTTATTGGCCTTATCCAATCAAGATCAGGTGCGTCGCGAGGCCATGCAACGCGTGACGTTTGTGCTGAAAAAACGCAAAGCCATTGATCAGATGCTTGATGGTGTGATGGAGGGCTGGCGCCTCACCCGGTTACCACGCATCGATCGCGATATTTTGCGCTTGGCCGTGATTGATCTTTCGGAACTCAAGACACCTGCGCCCGTGGCTTGCAACGAAGCTGTTGAATTAGCCCATCGCTTTAGTGACGAGCAAGGACGAAAGATGATTAACGGTGTGCTCCGTCGTCTGCAGAACGCCCCCTCACTGGTGTTGTCCTGAAATCATGGTGTACGACTGGTTTAATCGCGGATCCGTTCCTCCTGAAACCCCAGCTGATCCTCCAGTGGATCCAGAGGTCCAACCCGATCAGTCTTCTGCGCCGCAACCATCTGCGCCTGAACCTTCTGAAACCCAACCAGCAGAGGTGCAACCCTCGGAACCCCAATCGTCTGAGTCGGAGGACGATTCTCTTGAGTGGGCACGCCAGGCTTATGCACGTTTAAAAGCTCAGAAAGCTCAGGCTGCTGAGGCTGCCAAGACGGTTCAGGATGATTCCACATCTGAGCAGAACGTGGTTGTTCCTCCGGTGATGGAGCCTCCAGCAGTTGTGCCAGCTGCCGTTGTCCCTTCTGTTGTTTCTCCGTCAGAAGGACCTCCTGCACTCGAAGCTCCCTCAGTCGAGCCTGCAGAACCGGCTCCTGTGGTGGAGCCTCCTGCTTCTCCAGCCACAACTCCTACGCCTCCTGCACCGGCGCTGTCTTTTCTTGAACAGGCCGCTGCCCAGCGTGATCAGCGTCAGCAGGAGCTCGAGCAACCTGCTGAGCCAGAGCCTGTTCCCGTTGTTCCAGCCACAGCACAAGACGCTCCCAAGATTGAGGAGGATGAACCCCGCCTCGGTGACTTTGACGATGCCTTCACTTGGTCGGCTGAAGTCTTAGCGGCCCAAGGGCGGAGCGCCGAGCAGGTCACCCTCGAGGAGATCGATTGGTTAGGGCGACTTCGCCAAGGCCTGGAGAAAACCCGCCAAGGGTTCGTGACCGGTCTGCTGGAGAACCTGGGCGACGATCCGTTGACGCCAGAGGTGCTCGATGACCTCGAATCACTTTTGTTGAGAGCTGATGCGGGCGTTCAGGCCACGGATCAGGTGCTGGATGCCTTGAGGCAGCGGATGAACGAACAGGTTGTCGATCCGAGTGAAGGCATTCGTTTTCTGAAGGAACAGCTTCGTGACCTTCTCGATGAGCCGATTCAGTCCAGTGCTGTTGAAGTCCTTGCTCCTCAAAGGGATCGTTTGAACGTTTGGCTTTTGGTCGGTGTGAACGGAGTCGGTAAAACCACCACTCTCGGCAAGCTCGCCAATCTTGCCGTCCGCAGTGGTTATTCCGCTTTGATTGCTGCCGCAGACACCTTCCGTGCGGCGGCTGTTCAGCAAGTGCAGGTTTGGGGAGATCGCAGTGATGTGCCAGTTGTGGCCAATCCCTCAGCGAATGCGGATCCTGCAGCAGTGGTGTTTGATGCCATCGGCGCCGCCCGTTCGAAGGGCACTGATTTGGTTCTGGTAGACACGGCCGGTCGTCTACAGACCAAGCACAACTTGATGGAAGAGCTTGAAAAGATCCGCCGTGTGGTGGATCGTCTTGCTCCCGAAGCCCATGTGGAATCGCTGTTGGTGCTTGATGCCAGCCAGGGCCAGAACGGTTTGAAGCAGGCAATGGCGTTTGCCCGCGCAGCTGGGCTCACCGGTGTGGTGATCACCAAGCTTGATGGCACAGCCAGAGGAGGAGTGGCACTGGCTGTTGCCTCAGAAGCCAAGTTGCCGATTCGCTTTATTGGAGCTGGTGAGGGAATTCGCGACCTTCGTCCCTTCAATAGTTTTGAGTTTGTGGAGGCCCTCTTGGCATCGCGTTGATGCGTTTCGCATTGCGGCCTGATCAAGCTGAACTTGCTACGTTGCTGCATCTGCTGGGTGCTAAGCCGTGAGCAGCACACCTTCATGGCGACATCCGGCAACTCCTCAACGTGGAATCAATCAATCGTTGACGGCTACAGCCTCGCTCCGACAGTTGTTGGAGAGCATGTCGCGGGAGCAGCGTTCCAATCAGGAGCTGCTTGTGTCGCTTGGTTTTGCCTTGCGCAGTTTCAGCAACCTCAACCGCTTTTTGGAGCTGGTGCCGGTGGTGGCTGCCCGGCTTGTGGGGGTGCAGGGTTCATTGCTTGTCCCCTTTCAGGCCGACGGACGCCTTTGGCGTGACCAGCTGCAGATGCTTCCTGGTCCACGGACGGAGGCTTTATTGCAGGCGCTTGCTGCTCATGAGCCTGGGAACATCATCGGGTTTGGATCCGACGAAAGCCTTGTGCGAGCCCTGGATCGCTTGGTTCAGAGGCAGCTCGGTAGTGCTGGACTGTTTGCAACGTCGTTGATTGCTCGTGGTCGCCCGAGAGGACGCCTCTATGTGTTCAATCCTTCGAACCCTCTCGCTTGGAGTGATGTCTATCGCCGACACGTGCAGTTGGTGGCTGACCTCACCGGGGTTGCGATTGAAAATGATTTGATGCTTCAGGAGGCCCGTCGTCATGAACGGGTTGATCGTCAGCTCAGCATCGGTGCGGACATTCAGGCTCAGCTGTTGCCCGATCACTGCCCTGTGATCGAAGGTGTTGATCTTGCGGCGCGTTGCCGGCCGGCCTTTCAAGTTGGCGGTGATTACTACGACTTCATTCCGACCCGTCCAGAACTGATCGGGCGCCGCAGGGAGCGCGGTCGTTGGGCCTTTGTGATGGGCGATGTGATGGGTAAAGGTGTGCCAGCGGGATTACTGATGACCATGCTCCGCGGCATGCTGCGAGCCGAGGTTTTGAGTGGTCTGCCGCCTGATCGCATTCTTTATGACCTCAACCAATTAGCGCTGGAGGACCTCTCTCAGTCCCATCGGTTCGTCACGCTGTTTTATTCCGATTTCGATCCACGCACGAGGCGCTTGCGTTTCGCCAACGCTGCCCATAATCCACCGTTGATCTGGCGTGCCCAGTCACGCAAAGTGATGCGATTGGATGCCCCCGGGCTTCTGATTGGTCTGCAGCCTGAGGCGGAATATGGCTGTGAATCACTTGTGCTTGAGCCAGGTGACGTTCTTCTTTATTACACGGATGGAGTGACTGAAGCCCCTGGTATCACAGGTGATCGCTTTGATGAAGCGCGATTGATGCGCTCGCTTGAGCAAGCCTGTCGATCGGGAACTGGTTCTCAAGGGATTCTTGATCAGTTGTTCAGTCGCCTCGACCGGTTTGTGGGACCCACCCGGCAGTTGGATGACGATGCCTCGATGGTGGTGCTCAAGGTCAAAGAGGAGATCATGCTGCCGTCTGTCCCCCGGTCTTTGGCCTGACAAGCTGAGGACAAGCGCAGTGGAGAGTGACATGGCAGGGGGTGTAACCGGTGGAGGCTCCGCAACCTGGAGTGACCGGTTTGAGCAGGGATTGCATCCGGCGATTGAACGTTTTAATGCTTCGATTGGCTTTGATATCACTCTTCTTCAAGAGGATCTGGATGGGTCGATCGCCCACGCCCGCATGCTCGCTGAGTGCGGTGTGATCCTGGAGGAGGAGGCCAATCAACTTGTGGGTGGTCTTGAACAAGTCCGCCAGGAAGCGGCGTCAGGACTCTTTCAGCCAGGGCTGGCTGATGAAGATGTGCACTTCGCTGTTGAGCGACGCCTGATTGCCTTGCTTGGCCCGGTTGGCAAGAAATTGCACACCGGACGGAGTCGTAACGACCAGGTGGGGACGGATTTGCGGCTTTGGTTGAGGCGGCGTTTGGATGAGCTCGAACAGCATTTGCTTGGCTTTCAGCGCGCCTTACTTGACCAAGCCAATCTCCACAGCAACACCCTGATTCCTGGCTACACGCATCTCCAGCGAGCTCAGCCCCTTTGTCTCGCTCACCATCTTCTTGCCTACGTGGAGATGGTGGAAAGGGATCGGCAGCGGATGGCGGACTTGCGCAAACGCTTAAATCTTTCTCCTCTAGGTGCTGCAGCGTTGGCAGGCACTCCTGTACCGATTGATCGCAGGAGTACTGCATCGGCCCTTGGTTTCGATGGCATCTATGCCAACAGCCTGGACGCTGTCAGTGATCGTGATTTCACCGTGGAATTTTCGGCCGCGGCCTCACTGGTGATGGTGCATCTCAGTCGTCTTGCTGAGGAGGTGATTTTTTGGGCGTCCGAGGAATGCGGCTTTGTACGGCTCACCGATCGCTGTGCAACGGGAAGCAGCTTGATGCCGCAGAAAAAGAATCCCGATGTTCCTGAATTGGTGCGTGGCAAATGCGGGCGGGTGTTCGGCCATTTGCAAGGCCTGCTCACGATGATTAAGGGCCTACCACTGGCCTACAACAAAGACTTTCAAGAAGACAAAGAGGCGCTGTTTGATGTGGTGGCTACCACATCGCAATGCCTTGAGGCGATGACGATTTTGCTGCAGGAAGGCTTGAGCTTCAGAAGCGAACGCCTTGAGGCGGCTGTTGCTGCGGACTATTCCAATGCCACTGATGTGGCCGACTATCTCGTGGCTAAGCAGGTTCCTTTCCGTGAGGCTTATCAATTGGTGGGTGCCGTCGTGAAACATTGCCTTCAAGAAGGGGTGCTTCTTCGCGAACTGACGCTGGAGTGCTGGCAGCAATTTCATCCTGCGATCGAGGCTGATTTGTTTGAGGCCTTAACACCTCGCAATGTGGTGGCAGCTCGAACCAGCGAAGGGGGTACAGGTTTCGATCGCGTCAATGAACAGCTGGCGATTTGGAACCAACGATTTGGCCTTTCGGATCAGCATGGTTGATTGGTGATCATTCGGCTGGGATCGGACTACTCTGAAGAGGCCAGAGGTTCAGTGATCTTCTTTAGGTCCATGAATTGTTGGCCCTTTGATTCCATTGGCCCCTCTTAACTTCGGTCCATTAGATAAGTGAGCATTTTTGTCGGCAATCTTCCGTTCCGCGCTGAGCAGGAAGACATCATTGAATTGTTCTCCACCTATGGAGAGGTCACGAATTGTGCCCTCCCTTTAGAGCGCGACACCGGTCGTAAACGCGGCTTTGCGTTTGTCGAAATGAGCGACGAAGCGGCCGAAGCATCGGCCATTGAGGCCCTTCAAGGTGCCGAGCTGATGGGCCGTCCCCTGCGCATCAACAAAGCTGAGCCCCGTGGCAGTGCCCCTCGTCGCGACTTCGGCGGTGGCGGTGGCAACTACGGCGGCGGTGGTGGTCGCAACTACGGCGGCGGCGGTGGCAACTACGGCGGTGGCGGTGGCAACTACGGCGGTGGCGGTGGCAACTACGGCGGTGGCGGTGGCAACTACGGCGGTGGCGGTGGCAACTACGGCGGTGGCGGTGGTGAGCGCCGCTCTGGTGCGAGCGGCTGGGAAGATCGCAGCTATGGAAGTGGAGCTCCTCCAGCAGGCGGCAGTGCCTACGACGATGGCCGTACCCGTCGCCGCCGTGGTGGAGCTGACGACAACAGTGGTGGCTATGGCGGTGCTGAAGGCTGATCGCCTTCTTGGTGCTGCTTAGAGCCCGGCATCAAGCAGTTGCTGGGCTGCTTGCTCAATGATTTCAATCCCAGCACCAGCTTTTTGAGCTTTGGTGCTGAGATTGTTGCGCCAGTATCTTGCTCCGGGCACTGCTTCCACAACCTGGACGAGATGGCGGCATAGATCCCAAAGTCTTCCCCCTCGTTGAAGATGACGTTCGGCATGG
>NZ_JAKUHK010000047.1:0-9951 GCF_023630655.1 Synechococcus sp. MU1655
AACGATCGGGTTCAGGGGTGCCGCAATACCAAGCGCGCGGGTTGAGTTGAGTTAGGGCATGCCAATCCCCCAGAGCGATGTAGTCCACCTCTTGCTCAGGCCATCGATTGTGATGCAGTTGGTTGATCTGTTCTTCAGCACCAAAGCCCTGCACGGAGCCATGGGCGAGGACGACCCTGGGTTGATCCTGGGGCAACGAACTCCAGTTCAAAGAGTCCAGCCAATCTGCGGGGCTGCGACTGTCTCTTTGGCGCAGCAACGGGCAAGGGAGCAACACCATTTCTGCAATGACCTGAGGCTCTGTATGAAGTAAGAGTTTCAAATTGGGGCAACGTTCCTGCATTTGACGTTGCACATCTCGGCGCTGCCATATGCCACCGGCACCTCCATGGTCATGGTTTCCAGGAATGACAAGTACGGGACATGGAATCGACGCGATTGCTTCCATCACCTCCATCACAAGGGCTGGAGCCACCGTGCTCGAGTCGAATAGATCACCGGCCACCATCACGGCATCAAGGTTTTGTTCGCTGGCTGTGGCAGCAATACGTGAAACGGCGTTGACCCGTTCTTGTTGAACACGGGCACGTTTTTGCGGGTCCTCAATCCAGTGATAAGGCTTGCCGATTTGCCAGTCAGCAGTGTGTAGAAAGCGTGGCACCGTTGCTGAGCGGTTGTTCTCACCCCATGCTGCCGCTTCCCGGCTCTTTTTCCGCACACTCAGCGCTGGCGGATCAGCAGATACACGGCATTGTTTCGTCGTGAGTCTCATGCGATTCGTCATGGCCGATGCCACTACCAGGCTTTACCCATCGCTCGATGCGATTGCCGGACTGTTTCACCCGCCCGAGCAAATCACCTCGATTGACACGCTGGGATCTGGAAATGTGAATGACACTTTTTTGGTGTCTTTAGCGGCGGATGCGGATTGTCGTGCCTTTGTGATGCAGCGTCTGAACACGAGCGTGTTCGAAAAGCCCGAGCTGGTGATGCGCAATTTGCTTGCCCTCGGTACGCATGTGCAACAACGTTTGGCGACTGATCCTCCTGAATTGGCTGGACGACGTTGGGAGATTCCAAAGGTGCTCCCAACGCTTAATAGCGAAGGCCATTGGGTTGAGCACAACGGAGAGTTTTGGCGGTCGATTACCTACATCGGAGCGGCCACCACGAGTGATGTGATCCGTGATTGTGGGCATGCGCGAGAGGTTGGATATGGATTGGGCATGTTCCATCACCTCATCAGTGATTTACCGATTTGCGATCTTGCAGACACTCTTGAGGGTTTTCACATCGCCCCGAGCTACCTCAAGCAATACGACACTGTTTGCCGAGACCAATCTCAGTTGCTTGAGAAACGCTTATTGCTCGATCCGCGGCTGAAAAGTGCGCTTGATTTTGTGGAACGTCGCCGCAACTGCGTGGATGTGTTGGAAGCTGCTTGCGCTCGTGGCGAGCTCCAACGCCGTCCGATTCATGGCGACCCCAAAATCAATAATGTGATGCTCGATGAGCTCAGTGGCCGCGCGGTGGGCTTGATTGATCTCGATACCGTTAAGCCCGGTTTGGTTCATTACGACATCGGTGATTGCTTGCGTTCTTGCTGCAACCCTCTTGGAGAGGAGACCCTGCAGGTTGAGTTGGTGTCGTTCGATCTCAAGCTCTGTCGGGCGATTCTTGAGGGCTATTTGACGATGGGAAGGTCCTTCCTTTCGGAGCAAGATTTTCGCTACTTACCAGACTGCATTCGCCTAATTCCGTTTGAGCTTGGGTTGCGCTTTTTAACCGACTACCTCAATGGCGATTCTTACTTTCGTACAGAACGTCCTTCTCACAATTTGGATCGAGCCTTGGTGCAATTTGCTCTGACCCAATCGATCGAAGCTCAGGGGGATGACCTAAAACTCATGATTCGCGAACTTTCAGGAGCGAGCTGAAGTGTCGCGCCATCCTGTGATGGTCCGGCAGGTTTGCCCGCTCCTTCCTCAAAATCCTCAAAATTCGCCTGATCTTCTGCTCAGTGCCGAGTTTGTTTGGAGCGAAGGAGGCCTCCTTGAACTCAGCTACAACCTTCGGCCGGCATACAGCGATGGAGACTTGCTTTCTCTTGCGTTGCCTCCACTAGAGCCAGCGACCGTTCCGATGCATGGTGATCGCTGCGATGAGCTTTGGAAGCACAATTGCTTTGAGGCGTTCATCGGTTTGCCTGGTTCTCAGCAGTACTGGGAATTAAACGTATCGCCATTAGGTCACTGGAACCTCTACAGCTTCGAGAGCTATCGGCAGGCTGGATCTGAGTTGGTTGAGGCCTTGCCTCCATCCGTGACCGTTCGACAAACGCGACGGGACTGTCGTTGCGATGTGGTCTTGGATTTACGTCCCTGGTGGCCGATTGAGGAGATGCCAGAACTTGGTTTGGCGATGGTTGTGGAGGACAGAGATGGCCAACTCAGTTATTGGGCTCTTTCCCATCCAGGAGAGGTTGCAGACTTCCATGACCGTCGCAGCTTTCTGATCTGTTGATGGGTCGTTGAGGCTTTTGATGATGACTTCAGTCCGCCGCCTACTGATTTCTCTTCCCCTGTTGGTGATTCCCCTGATCTGGGGCTGTAGGCGCTCAACCGCACTCCAGGCCAACCGGAATCAAGAACAAGCCGTCCTGGAACAGGTTGAACCAGTGGAACTCGCCGTTCCTGTGCTCCCTACAAGGCCAGATCTTCCCCGCTCTCCTTCTGGAGCGCACTATCCGCTGTTTCCGGTTCATTCCGATCAGCTGGCCCTGTTGTTGTCAGACATCGAGCTTGCGATTCGAAATCCCGAGGTCTCTCCTGAGGCCATTCCCCCTCTTGCGCATCAGCAGCAGGTGATCTATCGGGTGTTGTCGCATCGCCCTGCTCTCGCCGACCAGGTGCGCTCCAAGCTCGAGGACCGCTGGCGCTGGGTGTTTGATCAGCACCTCGCAGCGCGTCGCTCGTTTCTGGCCATGCATCGTGGCCCTGCTTCGTCCACCCTTCCCGCCTGGCGGATCCAAACCCCGGCTCCTCCTGATCAATTGCTCAAGGCTTATCGGAGTGCTTCAGCGTCGACAGGGATTGATTGGGAACTCCTGGCTGCTGTGAATTTGGTCGAAACGGGAATGGGTCGCATTGATGGCATTTCAGTAGCCAATGCACAAGGTCCGATGCAATTTTTACCCACGACCTGGATGGAACCTGGGATTGGCCGTGGTGGTGACATTCGCGATCCTTGGGATGCCATCCATGCGGCAGCGCGTTACTTGGTTCGTCGTGGCGGCCTTCAGGACATCCGAAAAGGACTCTGGGGCTACAACAACAGCAATCACTACGGCAGGGCTGTTGTTCATTACGCCGACCTGCTGAAACGGGATCCTCTTGCTTATCGGGGTTTGTATCACTGGCAAATTCACTACGCCTCTTCGGCCGGGGATCTCTGGCTCCATGAGGGGTACAACCAGCAACGGCCCATCGATGTCTTGTTGTATTTGCGTCAGAATCCGCACAGCCGTCCTGCAGGTTGACGTTGAGTGACTGGCGTGATCGCCTTTGACCTCTACGATTCCAATGAGATGAAGGCTGAGCTCTTTGGCGAAGGAACTGACGCATCGGGCCGATGAGCTCAAGACCCTGGGTTGGTCTACGGATGAAGTGGCGAGATACGCCGAGCTTTGGGACTATCGCCAGCGTTGGGGAGCCATGAACCTCGAACGTGAAGATCGTTTGTTTCTGCGTAAGGCTGAAGCTGCTCTCCCTGCGATTGTTTCGGGCAAGGCCGCAGCGAAAAAGGCGATTAACGAGAAGTCCTACTACCGCTGGCTCTGTTTTCACTTGGCGGCGATGGATGCGGCCGAAGCTGGGTATTCCTTACCCCAAGGATCCCGTGGCGCTTGGCCGATTGTGCTTGAGGAGGAACGACGTTTGCTCGATTACTACCAGCCAGTTCTTGGCCTTCCCGACACGATCAAAGCCAAAGCCTTTGATGCGGTTCGGGAGGAATTAGCAGCCCAGGCTGGTCCTCTCGCAGCTGCAGATGGCCAGACGAAGACGTACGACTTCATGTCGGCCTTAAAAGAGCTGAAGGCCCAAGAGAACAGCAAGTGGCGTCATCTGCGCGAGCAAGAGGGTGATCAGCCCTATCCAGTCCTCAGTGCGGAAGCGGCCAGTTCTTTCCGATCTGAAGTGCGCAGTCGCCTGGCTCCTCTGATGCGTGACACGCTTCCATCCCTTGCTGAGACTGAAAAACCGGCACCTGACCACAATTGGAACCCTGCAACGGAAGTTGCGAGCTAGAAAGGAGTTATCCGTATTTCGGCCTTGACATCACAACGTTTCGAGACCCTTCAGTTGCATGCTGGTCAGGTCCCTGACCCCACGACAAATTCTCGGGCGGTCCCGATCTACCAGACCAGTTCTTACGTTTTCAACAACGCTGAACACGGTGCAAATCTATTTGGGTTGAAGGAATTCGGGAACATCTACACCCGTTTGATGAACCCCACAACGGATGTTTTTGAAAAGCGCGTTGCAGCTTTGGAGGGAGGCGTGGCCGCCGTCGCGACAGCCTCCGGTCAGTCAGCTCAGTTTTTAGCGATTACAAACTGCATGCAGGCAGGAGACAACTTTGTTTCCACATCCTTTTTGTACGGCGGAACTTATAACCAGTTCAAGGTGCAATTTCCGCGCCTAGGGATTCAGGTCAAGTTTGCTGATGGCGACGATGTTGCCAGCTTCGCTGCACAGATTGATGACAACACCAAGGCGATCTATGTCGAAGCGATGGGTAACCCCCGTTTCAACATTCCCGACTTTGATGGCCTCTCCGCACTCGCTAAGGAACGTGGCATCCCTCTCATTGTCGATAACACACTCGGTGCTGCAGGAGCCTTGATTCGACCGATTGAGCATGGCGCTGATGTGGTGGTGGAGAGCGCTACGAAATGGATTGGTGGACACGGCACCAGTCTTGGTGGTGTGATCGTTGATGCCGGAACTTTCAACTGGGGCAATGGCAAGTTCCCGTTGATGAGTCAGCCGAGCGCTGCTTATCACGGCCTTGTTCACTGGGATGCCTTCGGTTTCGGAAGTGACGTTTGCAAAATGCTGGGGTTACCCGATGAACGCAATATCGCTTTTGCTCTTAGGGCAAGGGTGGAATGTCTTCGCGATTGGGGACCGGCTATCAGTCCCTTTAACAGCTTTTTGTTGCTTCAAGGCTTAGAAACATTGAGCTTGCGCGTGGAAAGGCATGCACAAAATGCGATGGCGTTGGCGACCTGGTTACAGCAGCATTCGAGTGTTGAGCATGTGAGCTATCCCGGATTACCCAGCGACCCTTATCACGCAACTGCCAAGCGCTATCTCACAAACCGAGGAATGGGCTGCATGCTGATGTTCTCCCTGAAGGGTGGCTACGACGATGCGGTGCGTTTCATCGACAGCCTCAAGCTGGCAAGCCATCTCGCCAATGTTGGCGACTCCAAGACGCTGGTGATTCATCCAGCCTCCACGACCCATCAGCAGCTCAGTGCCGATGAGCAAACCTCAGCCGGTGTCACTCCGACCATGGTGCGGGTGTCAGTGGGCTTGGAACACATCGACGACATCACGGCTGATTTTGAGCAGGCTCTGGCGACCTGATTTTGGGAGTGGCGGTTGGTCACTTGGAGTCCAAGTCCGAGGTGATCAATCGCTTTGAGGATGGTTAGAACTTCCCATCATTTGACGCACGCTGACTGAAGTCAGGGGCATGAGCCCTGGCTACGTTGAACAGAGACAACCTTGCATAAAAAAGGCCGCTCGTCATTGCATACATGATGAATCAAACTCAGTCATTGGAAGGGATCTGAGCTGATGGCACTGATACTTCCTCGGAACTATCACAAGATCACCGCTGTTGAACGGAACCGGATCTCTTGGATTGAACCGGAGCAAGCCGAGCGTCAGGACATACGACCTCTGCGCATTGGCATTCTCAACATCATGCCTTTAGGGAAGCAGTACGAATTCAACCTGCTGCATCCTCTGGGTCTCTCGGTTCTTCAGATTGAACCGATCTGGATTCGCCTTCAATCCCATGCTTACCGAAGCTGGGATCAAGCCCATCTCAACCAGCACTACGTGAGCTGGGATGAGGCACAGTCACAGCGCTCATTGGATGGATTAATCATCACCGGTGCTCCAGTGGAGCACTTGGCGTTTGAAGACGTCACCTACTGGCCAGAACTGGTTGAACTGATCAACGAGGCTCGTCAATCTTGTGCCAGCACCCTCGGACTTTGCTGGGCTGGATTTGCTCTGGCTTATCTCGCTGGAGTGAACAAGGTCACCTTTGATCGGAAATTGTTCGGGGTGTTTCCGATGCGCAGTCTGGTGCCTGGTCATCCCCTGATGGGGACCCAGGATGATCAATTTCTATGTCCCCAAAGCCGTCATGCGGGATTACCGGATGCGGCGATGGAATCGGCTCAACGCCAGGGTCGACTGAGGCTTCTCGCCTATGGAGAAAAGGTGGGCTACACCATCTTTGAAACGCCAGACCAGCGTCAGCTCATGCATCTCGGCCATCCCGAATACAACGTTGGGAGGCTGCAGGGGGAAATGGAACGCGATCGAGCCCGCGGCGATGTTCCTCCACCTGAAAATTTCAACTCCGACCACCCCAGAACCCTGTGGCGTTCCCATCGCAATTTGCTTTTCCAGCAATGGTTATGGTTCTGTTACCAACGCGTCAGCCTTCAGTCCTGAAGCGGATAGTGGCTTCTTTTTTGCTGTTGTTTTGATTGGCCGCTGAGCGGCATCGCGATTGAGTTCCCGCTCCAAGGCGGCAATTCGTCGCTCCCTCAAGCAGTGACGACAGCCTCCTGTGGTTTGGAGATGCTTCTCCGGAGTGATGCTGATCAGTTGTACCGGATGCTTGTTACAGCGGATTTTGACCGGGCTCTTGTAGCTGCGGTATTTGATCTCCGAATAATCGAAGTGATCACCGAAGCGCTCACGCGCCCGTTTCAGAAATTCCGCTTCCGTGATGCGAGCTGCCATGGGAAGAATGTATGGGGAGTTGCCTTGAAGTTTTCGTCTCTGTTATGGCTCGTTACTGGTTTATTTCAGGCAAGACCAACGATCGATGAGCTGGAACCATCGTGTGGGCTGGCTTGAACCGCAGGCGTCTGCTTACTGGTTTGGCCTTTGTCAAAAACAGATTGTCTGGGAGCAGCCCCTAGTTCGGGTCTACGGCAAATATCACCGTGTGCCGAGATTGTCCGCTTTTCTCGCCGATGCTTCGGTGTCTTACCGCTATAGCGGTGTGATTCATCAAGGCCAGGGCTGGCCTGACTGGTTTGCACCCTTGCTCAAGCAGGTGAATGAGAGTTGCTCTGCCCAATTCAATGGTTGTCTTTTCAATCTCTATCGGGATGGAGATGACCGCATGGGCTGGCATGCCGATGACGAACCGGAGATTGATGCCAGATGTCCAATCGCGTCCCTTTCTTTTGGTGCCACCAGGGCGTTGCAGTTTCGTCATCGCCAGAGTCGCAGTCGAGAGGAACTCGCACTTGCTGATGGCGACCTGCTGGTGATGGAACCTGACTGCCAACGGTTATGGATGCACGCTCTTCCGGTCCGCAAGAAGGTACGCACGGCAAGGTTGAACCTCACGTTCCGAGTCTTTCTCCCAATGTCTTCAGCAGCACAGCCCAAATTGGCACCGTGACGATCGCTAGGAGGGTGCTGCGCCAAATAAGTTGAGCGGCTGCCGAGCTGTCTGCCTCCTCGGTTTCTGCCATGAGGAGCACCGAAATGGCTGTGGGGGCTGCAGCTTGTAGGACAAGGGCCTGCCGCGCGAAAGCACCGAGAGGAAGGACCAGGCTGAGTCCCAAGACGAGTGCAGGAAACAGCAAAAGTTTGCACCCCAGAGCAGCATTCAATGCTTTGCTGGCCGCGCTCGGCGCTGCTGTGTTGTGAGTTGCTTCGGATCTTTCCTCTGAAAGGCCGGCAAGTCGCATGCCTACAACGATCAAGGCCAACACGATCACAACCCTTGAAGGCATCCAGAGTGCGGTCGTAATCGTTGTTTGCCATGGCGTAGCCATCACAAGCAAGGCGCCCAGTAGTCCTCGTGACGCAGGACTTGAACTGAGGTGGTGGATCAACACACGCCAACGGTGCGGATGAGCCTCCTGACCTGATCCAGCCAGCCAGATCGGGCCTAGCCCCCAAGACAGGAGGGTTGCACCGAAGTCGTAACCGATGCTCACCGATAGGGCTTCCGGGGGAAGCAAGGCCAGAGCCACCGGAATTCCGAAATAAGCCGTGTTGCCGACACAACTCCCCAGTTGCAGCGTCGGCGACAGCCGCTGATCGCTCTCTCGGCGCCAAAGTCTAAGCACGAGCAGCATGCCCATGATGGCGGCCGCGGCTGTGGCCGCCGTGCTGAGGAGTGAGCTGTTTAATCCACCTTTCAACAGCAATCCCATCAGGCTGATCGGAACGCCGTAGCGCACGAGCGGCGTTGCTAGGGGCTTGACCCACCCTGGTTTGAAGCGTCCCAGCAGATATCCGCCAAGAAGGCCTGGAATGAGTTCAACCAGGAGGCGAAGCATGATTAACTCAGATTCAAGTCAGTGACAGCAAAGTGTCGTGGCTGGTGAAAAGACGCCAACCTGTATTTCTGTCGGCTCTATTGGTGGGAGCGGTCTATCTGTAGGTGGTCCATTCGGTTCCTCTAACTCTTGTTCCACCTGTTCCCGTAGGGATGGTGCGGAATTGCCTAGAGCCTCTGGCTCTTCCTCTAACTGCCTGTAAGTAGCTCCACACCTCACCCATGCTTCTGCATGTTGAGTGGTCTTCTGAGACCAAAATGAGAGTGCTTTGCCAACTGCCTTGCGGTTTTTCACTGGAACCCACAGACGGACGTACCAAGTAGCACCTCCATTGAGTTGTATTGGACCTTTACGTCTCCTGACCACGGATACCTAAAACGATAGCTAACACGATGCCGAAGGATTTTCAGTGATGACAAGCATTTTCGGCGAATCAATCGGTTCCAGCCAGGAGGCGAAGCATCGAGCTGCTTGCCAGATTTCATTCAAGGTTAGGAACATTCGTGGCGATGTGCCAAAGTCTCATCTGTCCCACGACCGGTGTTCAGTGGCTGTTTCGGCTCCTTTCTGTTCCATTCCCCAGAGAGTTGTACGGCTCAGTGAAGCCTTGCAAGCGCGACGTGAGCGCTTACAGGAGCGTTTGGCTGAACAAATTAATAGCCTTCCGGTAGGCAATGAAAGCTGGCTGCAGACTGAAAGGGAGCTCGTGGCTGCAGAGCGCGCCCTGCACGAGTTGGATGGACGTTGTCAGTTAGTCATTTGATTGAGGAAGCGCCTGCTGCGCTCTTCTTTGGCATGACTGAAAAATGTCGTTGCATCTGACAGTTCCACCACTTTTCCTGCATCCATAAACAGCACCCTGTCAGCGACCTCACGGGCAAATCCCAGCTCATGCGTGACGACCACCATGGTCATTCCTGCTGAGGCAAGCGTGCGCATGGCATCGAGAACTTCTTTCACGCGTTCTGGATCGAGTGCACTGGTTGGTTCGTCGAACAGCATGACCTCTGGATCCATCGCCAAGGCTCTGGCGATCGCCACGCGTTGTTGCTGCCCGCCACTGAGTTGGGCAGGGCGTTTCATGGCCTGATCAGCAATCCCCATTTGGGTCAGCAACGACATCGCCCGGAGTTCGGCCTCTTTCTTCTTTGCCTTTTTGACGCGGATTGGCGCCAGTGTGATGTTCTCCAGGATGGAGAGATGGGGAAATAAATTGAACTGTTGAAAAACCATTCCAACTCTGCGCCGGATGCGTTTGATCTGTCGCTCGTCATGGTTGGAATCCAGATGAATCCCTACGATTTCCAACTGGCCTTCATCAATGCTTTCCAAGC
>NZ_JAKUHK010000048.1:0-9817 GCF_023630655.1 Synechococcus sp. MU1655
ATTCGGTAGTCACGTCGCAAGAGATCAGCTGTGAGGTCATCACCGTCTTGTCTTGCAAGATCGATCGTCCATCTCCCCAGCACCAGGCGGGCCATATCCCTGTCTCGATCGAGCACCACGCAGGTGCCACCAAACTCTTGAGCAAGTTTGCGGACTTGTCCCAGCGCATCCGCTGGAACCACCATGTCGAGATCTGGATGCTCTGGCAAACGGTTCAGCAATCCGTCACGGACGGCTCCGCCCACCAGCACCGTTCCTGTGGGTAAACGATTGAGAGGGATCGGCCAGCGTTGCGGCTGCAGCCGTGTCATCAGTTGGCATGCCATAAAGCCGGCCTCCCCCTCCAGAATGGAGTCCTCTTCAGAGGTGGGGTGGATGTGCATCTGCGTGGATTGCCGCTGGGTGGATCGTTGTCAGGCCTATCACGCTGTGGAACGGCAGCATGGTGTGGCTCATCTCAATGACAAGCCTGACGTGAGTCCCCAAGATCCACGCATTCATATCAGCCTTCATGACCTCAGCGGGGGGGGCGTTGGCGTGGAATGGGATGTGCAAGCTTGCTCCAGCTTTGAGGCTGATTACGGACGATGGCAGCGATTGCGCCCTGAACAGGAGTTGCCCCGATGAGCCGTTGGTTGCTGGCGATGCATAGTTCGAGTGAAACCCTCGGCCTTGCCGTTCGCGACGCTGAAGACCCCACTGGGGGAGTACGTATCCTCTCTCGCTCGATGGGACGTCATCTCACCAATGGTTTGATTCCTGCTGTTGAGGAACTGCTCCCACGAGCGGAATGGGCCTCGATTGGCCGTTTGGCAGTGAGTACAGGTCCAGGAGGGTTCACGGGGACTCGCTTAACCGTCGTGATGGCCCGCACCCTGGCTCAGCAGTTGGGTTGTCCTTTGCATGGCGAGAGCAGTTTCGCTTTGATGGCCCAGCGGTTATCCGCCGTCTTAACGCCCAGTCAGGCTTTGGAGCCCTTCTCGATCATTCAGCCCCTTCCCCGTCGTGGTCGAGTCGCTGGGCGCTACCGCCTACGTTCCGGCTCCGTCCCTGTGGAAGAGCTAGAAAAACCTCGTTTACTTAGAGAGGACGAAGAGCCATCTCCCGCTCTGACCATGGAGCTTGATGTTGCTTCGGATGTGCAGCATCTTCTTGAGCGTTGTTGCCACTGGGAGCAGGAGGACGCTCCAGGCCCCTGGGAGCCTGTGCTGCCCATTTACCCCACCTCGCCTGTGGGTCCGGTCTAATGGCCCCAGGTTGGCGCTCCTCACTCGTGATCCTTGCTGCTTTGGCTTGGGCGACGACGACTGGGCCCTTAAAGCCTTTCCGTAAGGCCCTCACCACGGTTGAGCCTCCGCAACGCATTCTCGTGCTGGGAGGAGATCTTGATCGTGAACGGGTAGGACTGCGATTGGCGCAGCAGTTGGAGCTCCCCTTGGTGGTGAGTGGCGGCAGCAATCCGGAGTACGCGAAATGGCTGGTACGGGATGCCGGGTTGGACCAGAGCCGGGTTGTGCTCGATTACCGAGCCAAGGACACCTTCACGAATTTCACATCTTTGGTTGATGACTTAAAACGCGATGGTGTGAGACACGTCTATTTGGTCACAAGCGAAGATCATTTGCCCCGTGCCATGACCGTGGGACGGCTGGTGGCAGGAAGTCGAGGGATCCGTCTCACCGGGGTGCCCGTTGCTTGTCAGCCCTCCTGTGGAAAGGAGACGTTGGGCAAGCGCTTGGGAGATGGGCTCAGGGCGCTGACTTGGGTTGTCACAGGTCAAGACCTCAAGCCTTGGGTCCTACGGAATTGGCCTCAAGGAGTTCCAACGCCTTGATCGATCAAGGCATTGATGCGCCGTTGAAGCTCCTGGGTTGTGGCTTCTAGCTCAGGCTTTTTCCGACCGGTCGGCGCAGGAATGGGCTCTCCGATGCGAAGTGCAACCGGAACGAGTCTTGGCCAGCCCCTTCCCGCACCTAGGGCGCGATGGCTGTTGATGATTGCCACAGGGAGGAGTGGCGCTCCACTGCGTGCAGCAAGCAAGGCTGCGCCTGGTCTGGGTTGATTGACGCGGCCGTCCACTTGACGGGTGCCATCGAGGAAGACACCGATCGCCCAACCTTCTTGAAGGCGAGCTGTGGCTGTACGAATCGCCTCTCGATCACTGGCCCCCCGTTTCACGGGATAAGCGCCGCAGGCGCGAATAATGCCTCCCAAGATTGGGATCCGGAAGAGTTCGGCTTTGGCCATAAACGCCACAGGACGGCCCAGAGCGTGGCCAAGCAAAGGCGGATCGAGATGGGAACCGTGATTCGCGACCACAACCAATGGCCCTTGAAGAGGCACCAATGCGTTGCCGCTCGTCCACCCTCTTAAGAGTCCTCGAAAGATCGGAAACACCACCAAGTAGCTCACGAGCTGATACATCAGGCTCGGTTTTGGCGCGACTAGAGGGACGACAGCAGAGCCTTCGCTCGGGCTGGGTACAAGAGGGGACATGGCTTCTTAGAGACCTAAATCAGCAGAGCTCGAGAGCTGGACGGTCGTGACACCACTCATGGCCCTTTTGGCTAGGCCACTAAGCACATTCCCTGGTCCCACTTCGACCAAGGTGTCGACCCCCTTCGATGTCAGCGTTTCCATGGTTTCTCTCCAGCGAACACCTGTGGTCATCTGTTTACACAAACGTTGCTTCAGTTGAGAGGCGTCACTGCATGGGGTTGGATCGGTGTTGCTCAGGACAGGAACGCGAGCATCTTCGAAAGCCAGGCCCTCCAGATGGACCTGAAATGCTGCAGCCGCTTCTGCCATCAAGGGTGAGTGGAAAGCTCCTGATACGGCGAGGGGAATCGCGCGTTTGCAGGTGAGTTGCTCACTCACGCTTGTCACGGCCTCCGGGGTTCCTGAGATCACGACCTGCGCAGCGCTGTTGTCATTGGCGATCACCACGCCATCGGTGTTGTTGACAAGGCTTTCAAGCTGATCGCGGTCAAAGCCGATCACGGCAGTCATCGCTCCGCCTCCAGCGGCTGCCATGAGCTCTGAGCGCCGCTGCATCAACGCAAGGCCTGTCGATACATCAAACACACCAGCGGCATACAGCGCTACGAGTTCTCCGAGACTGTGGCCAGCCACAAACGCTGGCTCGCGCTCCTGTCTGCGGAGTTCATCCACAATCAGGCTTTCAACGACGAAGAGCGCTGGCTGGGTGTTGCGTGTGTCGTTGAGATCGGCGGGATCGGCTTGCGTATCGGCTTCCCCTTGGCAGATCGCCAGCAAATCTCTGCCAAGCAGACTAGAAGCAAGTGCAAATCGTTCTTCCGCTCCGGGAAGGGTCAGCACGGGCGAAGCCATGCCCGACTTCTGAGACCCCTGACCGGGGAACACCCAGGCAATCGTCATCGTTGGCAGGTAAAGATGGCTGGGAGCCTAGGCGGGACCTTGCCAACGCAACAATGCAGCCCCCCAACTGAGGCCAGCTCCAAAGCCACTACTCGCTAACAGGTGACCAGGTGCCACGCGGCCGTCGCGTACGGCTTCGTCAAGCATGAGCGGGATCGTGGAGGCAGAGGTGTTGCCGTAGTTCGCCAAGTTGCTCAAGACCTTGGAGTGAGGAATTGAAAATCGATCCGCTACGGCATCCAAAATGCGCTGGTTGGCTTGATGAAGCAGCAGCCAGTCCAGTTGGTCAGGGGTTGTGGCTGTTTGCTCTAGAAGCTCCTTGAGGATGGCTGGCACTTCGCGCACGGCAAATTTGTACACCTCTTGTCCATTCATTTGAATCGGCAGATAGCCGCCGCATTGATGACGGGTGGTGTTGACCAGAGGAAGACTGGTGGGGATCTGCGGCAAGGTCAGCGAATGGCCGCGGCTGCCGTCGCTGCGCAACTTGAAACCCAATAAGCCATCGGATTCTGCAGAGGTGGCTTCGAGGGCAACGGCGCCAGCCCCGTCACCGAAGAGCACGCACGTGCTTCTGTCGTCCCAGTCGACAAAGCGGCTCAACTGGTCGGCGCCGATCACGAGCACCCGTTGCATGGCGCCTGTGCGCAGGTATTGGGCGGCTGTCACGAGCGCGAAGAGAAAGCCGCTGCAGGCCGCCGTGAGGTCAAAGGCCACGGCGTTGTGCGCGTTTAATCCGGCCTGAACTCTTGGTGCTGATCCAAACAGGTCGTCAGGGGTGGAGGTGGCTAGTAACACCAGGTCGAGGCTTTCAGGCTCCCAATGGGCCATCGCCAGGGCCTGTTGCCCAGCACGGATAGCCAGATCATTGAGCGATTCATCTGGAGTGCTGACGCGCCGAGACTGAATGCCGGTGCGTGTGCGAATCCATTCGTCACTGGTCTGCACCCGCTCGCTGAGGTCAGCATTGCTGATGGTTTGGTTCGCCTGGGCGCTGCCACTTGCGACCAGAGCCATGCCACGGAAGGGTGGGGGAGTTCCAGCCAATGTGGAAGCGCTGTCAGTGGCGCCAGTCAATCACAGTCCAGACTGGTTGCTTCAGCTTTTGAGTGGTGCTGGCTTGCTGAGTTCGGCGAGATCGTCCATCACGCCATGACTTGCAGCGGAGTGAGCCAAGCGCAGAGCGCTCACGACGGATAGGGCTTTGCTGCTTCCATGGCCGATGACACAAATCCCATTCACACCAAGGAGAAGTGCACCGCCGTGTTCGGCGTGATCGAGCCGTTTCTTGATCCGTTTGAGATTGCTGCGCAGGAAAGCTGAGCCAACTTTGCCGCGCCGCCCCCTCGGTAATTCAGCTCTGAGAACGCCGAGCAGAACACTGCCGACCGATTCAAGGAATTTCAGCAGCACATTTCCAGTGAAGCCATCGCAAACCACCACATCAAATTCACCGGACAGAACATCTCTTCCCTCGCAATTTCCTGCGAAATGAAGACGGGTTTCGTCTCGAAGTAATTCATGGGTGCGTAGAGCGAGTTCATTCCCTTTGCATTCCTCTTCGCCAATGTTGAGCAAGCCAATGCGCGGGCGATCGACTTGGAGAACATCTCGGGAATAGATGTTTCCGAGCAAAGCAAATTGATGCATGTAGGCAGGCTTGCAGTCCATGTTTGCTCCCACATCAAGGACCAGCACAGGCTGGCCTGGGTCTTTGGTGGGGAACAGCGCTCCAATGGCGGGTCGATCGATCCCGGCAAGGCGACCAAGGCGAAAGATGGCAGAAGCCATCACAGCGCCAGAATTTCCCGCGGAGTAAATCGCCAAGGCGTCTCCGCGCTTCACTAGATCCATGGCGACATTGACGCTGGCATCACGCTTCCGGCGCACAACAGTGGCTTCCTCATGCATTTCCACGGAAGGTCCGCTGGGGATCAGCTCTAGGTGGCCTGCGTTGATCGCGTGGTTGAGCGGTTCTGTGAGTCCAGAGGCCTCAGCAGCCTCCATGACCCGGTTGGTTTCGCCGACAAAGCGGATTCGCAAGGGCAGTCGATCGATCGCTTGCAGAGAACCCTCCAGGATCTCCCCAGGGGAATGATCTCCACCCATTCCATCGACAGCTACCCAAAGGCGATCACTGTCCTTGATGAGTCCGTCATCACCGACCTCTGTGGTTTGCAAGCGGCGCAGCGGGTCCATCACCGGTTGGAGCATTTGCCCCGCCATGCTTCCGGCGTTAGTGACAACGCTTCCTGCCATCGATCCGACCGATTCAGCAACGTTGCCCGCAGCGCTGGCAGAGGTGGTGGCGGTGTCGACGAGACTGGTCACGGCGCTATTGCGCCGATACCAAATCACAAGTCTTCTCACCGCCTTTGATCGGCGTGGTCTGCTCCGGGCTTCTTCGGCCGGGCTGAATTCAGGATCCTTCGGGTGCAACGGAATCGATGATGCGCTGGAACAAGTAACCGGTTCCCCGAGCCGTCAGGATCAGCTCGGGATTGGCCGGATCGTCTTCGAGTTTGGAGCGAAGCCGTGAGATATGAACATCCACGACCCGGGTATCCACGTGACGCTCAGGTGTATATCCCCACACATCCTTCAAAATTTCACCGCGGCTGAATGGTTCGCCAGAGCGACCTACGAGCAGTTCTAGGAGGCTGAACTCCATTCCGGTGAGACGGATCCGTTCATCTGCACGGAACACTTGACGCTTATTAGTGTCGATCCGTAAATCTGCGACTTGAATCACTCCAGAATTGGGGATTCCAGCGATCTGTTCTTTCTCTACCCGGCGCAGAACGCAGCGGATTCTTGCTTCAAGCTCTTTGGGACTAAACGGTTTAACGACATAGTCGTCAGCACCCAGCTCAAGCCCGGTAATCCTGTCTGCAACGTCACCCAAGGCGGTGAGCATCACGATCGGAACATCCGACTCCTTGCGTAATTCTTGGCAGACCCCATAGCCGTCAAGCTTTGGCATCATCACGTCCAAGACCACCAGATCTGGATTGCACTGTTCAAAACTTTCGAGAGCTTCCGTGCCATCGCAGGCGGTTACAACGTTGTAACCAATCATCGACAGGCGGGTTTCCAGAATGCGTCGAATACTCGCCTCGTCGTCGACAACGAGAATGGTTTCCTTGCTGGCGGCTGTGGCCGTCATATCCGAACTTATTTCGTACTGGTATTGGCTACAGATAAATGGACGGAGGCCCCGTTCATTCACCGAAAGCCAACTTTCTTCATAGTTCGACGTGTCCCGACCCGCTTCAATCTTTGTTTGTCAGAGCTGTGGTGCGCAGACTCGGCAGTTTTTTGGCCGCTGCAGCAGTTGCGGTAGCTGGAATTCTCTGGTCGAGCAAACCGCTCCGAAACACGACGGGCGGCGCAGACGTGCTCCTGCCGAGGCAGCAAAGGCTCCAGTGGCGCGACGTTCGACCGCTATGGCCGATCTGGGTGATCGGCCGATTCAACGTCTTGAGAGCGGCTACCCAGAATTAGATCGCGTATTGGGCGGTGGAGTTGTACCCGGTTCGCTGGTGCTTGTGGGGGGTGACCCAGGGATCGGTAAAAGCACGCTGCTGCTTCAAAGCGCTTCGGTCATGGCGAACCGTCTGTCCGTTCTCTATGTCAGCGCTGAGGAATCAGCTCAGCAAGTGAAGTTGCGCTGGTTGCGCTTGGGTGGAGAGAGCGAGGGGCTTCAACTGCTTGCCGAAACAGATCTCGAGTTGGTGTTGGAAGAGCTCGAGGCTCTGCAGCCCGATGTCGCCATCATCGACAGCATTCAGGCCCTGCATGACGCCAACCTGTCGAGCGCTCCGGGATCTGTTGCTCAAGTGCGGGAATGTGCCGCGTCTCTGCAGCGATTAGCCAAGCGTCAGAACACGGCTTTGCTGCTTGTCGGCCACGTGACCAAGGAGGGGCTGTTGGCAGGACCCAAGGTTCTCGAGCATTTGGTGGACGCCGTGCTCACCTTTGAGGGGGATCGTTTTGCGAGTCATCGACTTCTACGTGCCGTTAAAAATCGCTTTGGTGCCACCCATGAACTCGGCGTGTTCGAAATGCAGGGTCAAGGTCTTGTTGAGGTCAACAACCCGAGCGAGTTGTTTCTGAGTGGTGATGAGGCCAGTGGAGTCGCGACGATTGTTGCCTGTGAGGGCACCAGGCCTCTTGTGGTCGATCTCCAGGCCTTGGTCAGCACCACGAGCTATGCGAGTCCAAGACGCACGGCTACAGGGATTGCGGTCAATCGTTTGCATCAGATCCTGGCGGTGCTCGAAAAGCACATGGGCTTGCCGCTGTCACGTTTCGACTGCTACCTCGCTGTAGCTGGTGGCCTCGATGTAGAGGAGCCTGGGGCTGATTTGGGGGTGGCTGCTGCTGTTGTGGCGAGTTATCGCGATCTCATCTTGCCGGCAGGAACCGTCTTGCTCGGTGAACTGGGCCTTGGTGGGCAGCTCAGGCCTGTTGGGCAGTTGGAGTTGCGCTTGCAAGAGGCCGTCCGCCTTGGATTCAGACGAGCAGTTGTTCCTAAAGGGTGTGGACTCGGAACTGGGGAGGCCAGCTTGAACTTGGAGCTGCACGAAGCTGGCTCGATCACGGAAGCGCTTGTTCTAGCCCTTGGTGTGAATCCTGCTGATCACGACGCATGACCCTCAGAAGTACACGTCCACATTGCTGCGGCCGGTTGATTTCAGCCAGTTTTCAATTTCGAGGTAACCACCTGGATTCAGCCTCACGGCTTGGGTCCAAACGTTTGCGGCTTGATCAAACCAGCCATCGGCATCATCACGACGTCCCTCTTCTTCAGCAGTGCGACCGCGTTTTTCAAAAATCAGGCCCATGTTTTTCAGGCATGACGGTTGCTTGGGGTTCTCCTCCAATGCCTTTTGGTAGGTCTCCAGCGCTCGCTCTTCCTCACCATTGCTCATATAGATGATGGCGATATTTTTGAGGGTCTCCCCCCTGTCGATCGGGTTCTCCTCAAGCTTCAGGCTTTCCTCGTAGTTTTCCAAGGCTTCGGCGTAATCACCGTCGTTCTGGGCGGAGAGCCCGTCGCGGTAATACACATAAGCTTCTTTGGAACGGGCATTAATCGGCAGCAGCTTCACGATCAGATCTGCCATGACCGTGAAGCTTTTGTCGATAAAATTGTCGTTTCGATTACTGCGCGGCACAGGAAACCCAAAAAAGGTGTGACTCCATCCTGACTGGAATCAGCAGCCCTGCCTAGCGTTCAAGAATGCGTTCTGCAGTTGTGACAAATTCCGCTAACGCCACAAAGTCACCTCCCACGATGCTCTTAGACGTGGAGGGAATGAAGTGTGGCGGTTGCGTTCGTTCGGTTGAGCGCACGCTTCTTGATCAACCTGGGGTCTGCGAAGCCAGCGTGAATCTTGTCACTCGCAGCGCTTGGCTTCGCTTTGAAAACGATGCTGTTGCTGATCTTGATGGAGTGGTTGAGGCCTTAACGGCCAGGGGTTTCACTGCCCATCCTCGCGAGATCAATACCTTTGGTGCAGCGGTTGAGGCTGATCGCAGTTGGGGTTGGTGGAAGCAGTGGCGTCAGTTGATCGTTGCTCTTGTCTTGCTCGTGTTGTCGGTGGTGGGTCATCTGGCTGAAGCAGGAACCGTCCACGTTCCAACCCTTGGTTCGCTTCCTTTTCACGCTGGCTTGGCCACCGTTGCTTTGGCAGGGCCGGGAAGGCCCATTCTGATTGCCGGATGGCGCTCAGCTCGAATGGGTGTGCCAACGATGGACACCCTGGTCAGCCTTGGTGTTGGAAGTGCCTATTTGGCCAGCTTGGTGGCTTTGGTTTGGCCTCAGGTGGGTTGGCCCTGCTTCTTTAACGAGCCAGTCATGCTCTTGGGCTTTGTGTTGCTGGGTCGTTTCCTAGAAGAGAGGGCTCGCCATCGCACGGGCCGTGCTCTACAGGACCTAGCGGCTCTCCAGCCCGATGTTGCTCGATTGTTGATGGACGATGGCGCGATTCGGGAGGTGTCTGTTTCGGCGCTGCGACCAGGGGAAAAGATCCAGCTTTTGGCCGGCGATCGTGTTCCAGTGGATGGAATCGTGCGTGAGGGGCATTCGGCCGTGGATCTCTCCAGCCTGACTGGGGAACCTTTACCTCTGGATGCCTCTCCAGGCGCTGAGCTCAGTTCCGGCAGCCTCAACCTGGAGGCCACCTTGATGATGGAGGTGCAGCGGATTGGTCGTGAAACCGCTCTGGCGCGCATCATTGATTTGGTGGAGCAAGCCCAGGCAAGAAAGGCGCCGATTCAGGGCCTTGCCGATCGAGTGGCCGGTCAGTTTTGTTACGCGGTGGTGAGTTTTGCCGTTCTCACGTTTTTGTTTTGGTGGCAGGTCGGGTGTCGTCTCTGGCCTCAAGTTCTTGATGTTCCTGTCGCGTTGATG
>NZ_JAKUHK010000049.1:0-9815 GCF_023630655.1 Synechococcus sp. MU1655
AGCAACTGTGAACAAGCGCAACCTCATCAAGAAGCAACTGATGAACGCTATTTCAAGTAGCAACAAATTAACAACAGTACTAATCAGCCCCCCAAAGTAAACAAATACAGAAGCGACCAACTCAACCGGAGCATCCGTGGTGTCGTCAATGCCTTTCCCTGTTGGACCTGAGGCGCAAGACAACCGACTGACACCCCTGACCTTGGCATCACGCCATCCAACCGGTGCTGGTTTTAGCTGGATAGAGCGAACGTCCAGCGCCCCGCCATATGACCACTGCACCTGAGACCAGTGGCAACTGGATCGATGAGCACCACAACGGTGTGCGCTACGGCCTGGAAGGCCGTGTGCTGGTTGAGGAGACCAGCCCGTTTCAGCGCATTACCGTGATCGATAGCCAGCGCTACGGGAAAGGACTCCTTTTGGATGGCTGCTGGATGACGGCAGAACACCAGGAACGCCATTACCACGAAGCATTGGTGCATCCTGCGCTCTGCTCGGCAGAGGCCATCGAGCGCGTGCTGGTGATTGGCGGTGGAGATGGCGGAACCGCCCGCGAATGCCTGCGCCACCCAGGGGTGAAGCACCTCGACATGGTGGAGATCGACGGCAGGGTTGTTGCTCTCAGCCAAGAACACCTTCCTTCACTCGGAGGCGGGTGTTGGCACGACCCTCGCTTTCACCTCAGTGTTGGTGATGGCATTGCTTGGGCCGCTGAAGCCGAAAACGCGACTTACGACGTCGTCTTAGTGGATGGATCAGACCCCACAGGACCTGCAGAAGGCCTATTCAACCGTGCCTTCTTCAGCAACTGCTGCCGCATCCTCAAGCCAGGGGGGGTGTTTGCCACCCAAAGCGAATCACCCGAAGCCTTCCGCCAAGTGCACATCGACATGGTGAAGCTGATTCGGGAGCTGTTTGGCCATGCTGATCCTCTCTACGGCTGGGTGCCGATGTATCCAAGTGGATGGTGGAGCTGGACCTTTGCAGCGAAGGATGCGCCCCGTTACCTCACCGTTCAAAGCGAGCGCGCCGCAGCCGTAACCGAAGGGTGTGCCATCTGGAGTCCCCGCTGGCAGCAAGGAGCCTTCAACACCATTCCAGCGTTTATTGAACGGGAACTGAATCCATGAACAATCCCAAAAGCCCAACGATTGATCAGAGCCTGTTTGATGACGAAGGTGCCATTTTTATGGGAGGACGCCGCGATCCAGAGGGATGCCGGGTGGCCTTATTTGGTGTGCCCTATGACGGCACCACCTCGTTCCGCCCAGGCACCCGATTTGGCCCAGCCGCGATTCGGGAAGTGAGCACAGGTCTTGAGACCTACTGTCCCCAGCTGGATCGAGACCTCGAAGACATCCCTTACGTCGACATTGGAGCCGTTGAGATTCCCTATGGCGACCCACAGCCCGTTGTGGATGCCGTGCGCCACGCCACTGACACCGTGCTGGCTGCAGACATGAAGCCGCTGATGCTTGGCGGTGAGCATTCCATCAGCTCTGGTGCGGTTGCTGCTGTGGCGGAGCGACACCCCGACCTCGTGCTGGTGCAACTCGATGCCCATGCCGACTTACGGGATGAGTGGCTTGGATCCCGTCACAGCCATGCCTGCGCCATGCGCCGCTGTTTGGAGGTGCTGCCCAGCCAACAGCTTTTACAGATTGCGATCCGCAGCGGCACCTTTGAAGAATTCAGAGAGCTACATCGCAGTGACCGACTGATCTCAGTTCAAGACATCCCCGAGCGAATGACCCCACTCAGAGGACGGCCGATCTACCTCACCGTGGACCTGGACTGGTTTGACCCGGCCGTGATGCCGGGGACAGGGACTCCAGAGCCAGGTGGATTTATGTGGAACGATTTCGCAACTGTGATCAACGAGCTGCGCCACCACCGCCTCATGGGCGCAGACGTGGTGGAACTCGCTCCTCAACTCGATTCGAGTGGGATCAGTAGCGTCTTGGCCGCCAAAGTCACCCGCAGCCTTCTGCTGTTGATGACTCAGGAACCAAGGGGAGCCTAAACATCTACCTCAACTCAAGATTGACGCCGCAATTCACTCACTGCACTAAAGATCAAATGCTCAGGTCAAAAGTCCATATTCATCAATCTCTAAATCAAAATCTCCAATATTTTTAGAAGAGCCAAATCCACTCAAAGCTTTTACTTACAGCCGAACTGTTACTTCGGAATCCTGATCAGACGTTTGCATCGAATCACAAAAATCCAACTGACGATCCAAAGGGATCAACAAAGGCTCCTGAAGATTGAGCTCAGGAAGGGATGGTGGACGACAGGTCCAGTGGTGACAAAACACCTGATTCGCCAACTCCGCATGAACGGAGAGTCGCCGTAACCGACACCACCCAGATCCTGTTGCTGCAGGAGGAGTGCAATGCACGCAGGTTTGACAACTTGACTGAGTCACATCACACCTGCTGAAACGCGAGCTCAGACTAAGGACGCTTGCCAAAGCGGACCACAAAACCACCGCAATCTGCTGCTTTAATTCCAATTCCAGGATTGATACCAATTCAAGTGCAAGTTGGTTCATAGGATTTGAGGGCTAGCACCTCGGTCATGGACCAGAACTTCACACCGCTCCATGACCTCTGCATCGCGGCCGGAGGTCGAATGGTGTCCTTCGCTGGATGGGAAATGCCCGTTCAATTTTCAGGGCTCATGGCTGAACACAAGGCGGTACGCAGCAGCAGCGGCATGTTTGATATTTCCCACATGGGAGTTTTGCGACTTGAAGGCGCCAATCCCAAAGATGCTTTACAACAACTTGTACCGAGTGATCTGCACCGAATCGGTCCTGGCCAAGCCTGCTATTCCGTCTTGCTGAATGAACAGGGCGGAATCATTGATGACTTAATCATTTATGACCTAGGCCCATCCTTGGTGGACGCGAGTCACGAAACCTTGCTGGTTGTCATCAATGCAGCTTGCGCTGAAACCGACACAGCCTGGATTCGCCAACATCTTGAGCGAGCTGATCTGCAGGTCCTCGACGAGAAGAAGGATGGGGTGTTGCTTGCTCTCCAAGGGCCAAAGGCAATCGGCCTACTGGAGCGATTGAGTGGAAGCGATCTCAGCGAACTGCCGCGCTTTGGCCACTGCAGTCTCAACATTCAGGGGCTCAAAGCCCCTGTCTTCACAGCACGCACCGGCTACACCGGAGAGGATGGCGTAGAGCTGCTGCTCAACGCAGACGACGGCCGACAGCTATGGCAGCAATTGCTCCAGGAGGGCGTAACACCCTGCGGCCTCGGCGCTCGCGACACCCTGCGACTGGAGGCAGCCATGCATCTCTACGGCCAAGACATGGACGCTGCCACAACCCCCTTTGAAGCTGGCTTGGGGTGGCTGGTGCATCTGGAAATGCCCGCCACTTTCATCGGACGACAAGCCCTTGAGCAAGCAGCTGAACAGGGACCTTCCAAGCGTCTCGTGGGATTGAAACTGCAGGGCCGTTCGATTGCCCGCCACGATTACCCCGTCATCCACAACGGAGCGACCGTGGGCGTGGTGACAAGCGGTAGCTGGTCTCCCACTCTCCAAGAGCCCATTGCCCTCGCCTCCCTACCGCCAGCCCTTGCCAAGCTCGGCACAGAGCTCAGCGTTGAGATCCGTGGACAGCTCCAACCGGCCACTGTTGTAAAACGCCCCTTCTATCGCCGTTCCTAGTCGGGGCATAGGCGTCTTGGCACCGGCTGTGGGAAACTCGCCTCTCTCCAGCGAAACTCCCATGCGCAGCAACGGATGCGGCGACCTGCGCGACACGCACATCGACGAAACCGTGCAGCTCTGCGGCTGGGTGGATCGCCGCCGCGATCATGGCGGGGTGATCTTTATCGACCTGCGCGACCGCAGCGGCACGGTTCAAATCACCGTGGATCCCGACCTTGGCGCTGATGCTTTTGCCGTCGCCGAACACCTGCGTAGCGAGACCGTTTTGCAAGTCCAGGGAATGGTTCGGGCCCGTCCTGGGGAGTCGCTGAATGACCGGCTTGCCACCGGTGCGGTGGAGGTTTTAGCAAGCAGCATCCACGTGCTCAACAGCGTGAAAGGCACGCTTCCCTTCCCTGTATCTGTGCATGACGAGGAACACACGCGCGAAGAATTGCGCCTTCGCCACCGCTTTTTAGATCTGCGCCGCAAGCGCATGAACGACAACCTTCGCTTGCGTGCCCACACGATCCAAACGGCACGCCGATTCCTCGAAGACGAAGGGTTTATCGAAGTGGAAACTCCGGTACTGACCCGCTCAACCCCAGAAGGCGCCAGGGATTACATCCTGCCAAGCCGCGTCTGCGGTGGTGAATGGTTCGCACTTCCCCAATCGCCGCAGCTGTTTAAGCAACTGCTGATGGTGGGCGGCATTGAGCGTTACTACCAGGTAGCTCGCTGCTTCCGCGATGAAGACCTTCGGGCAGATCGACAGCCTGAGTTCACGCAACTGGACATGGAGATGAGCTTCATGGGCCAGGAAGAGATCCTCGAGCTCAATGAGCGGCTGATTGCTGCTATTTGGAAAACGGTCAAAGGGATTGATCTTCCACTGCCGTTTCCACGCCTGACCTGGCACGAGGCGATGGAGCGCTACGGCACGGATCGCCCCGACACCCGTTACGGCATGGAGCTCACCAATGTGAGTGACATCGTGAAAGACATGGGTTTCAAGGTGTTTAGTGGAGCGGTGAAGTCCGGCGGCTCCGTGAAGTGCATTGCGGTAGCCGGAGGCAATGACGCTGTGTCCAACGTGCGGATCAAGCCCGGTGGTGATGTGTTCAGCGAAGCCCAAGCAGCAGGCGCCGGTGGCCTCGCCTTCATCCGGGTGCGAGAGGGCGGCGAAATCGACACCATTGGAGCCATCAAGGACAACCTGTCGGACGAGCAGAAGCAAACCCTGCTGCAGCGCACCGAGGCTGAGCCCGGAACCCTGCTGCTCTTTGGTGCTGGAGACACCGCAACGGTGAACAAAGCTCTCGATCGTGTGCGCCAATATCTCGCCAAAGAGATGGGGCTCGTGAAGCCCGACAGGGAGAACGATCAGTGGAATTTTCTGTGGGTTGTCGATTTCCCGATGTTCGAATTCAACAAAGACGAAAATCGGCTCGAAGCCCTACACCATCCCTTCTGCGCCCCGAACACCACCGACCTGGGCGATAAGGCTGAGGAGTGGGCCAAAACCCTTCCCACAGCTCGCGCCCAGGCCTACGACCTAGTTCTCAACGGCCTGGAACTAGGAGGGGGCTCCCTGCGTATTCATGACTCCGCCCTGCAACGAGAGGTGCTGAACAGCATCGGGCTTGCTCCAGAGGAGGCCCAAGAGCAGTTCGGATTCTTGGTCGATGCGCTCGACATGGGTGCACCTCCCCACGGTGGGCTGGCTTTTGGCGTGGACCGAATGGTGATGTTGCTCGCCGGAGAGGACTCAATCCGCGACACGATTGCGTTCCCGAAAACCCAGCAGGCACGCTGCCTGATGACGGCTGCGCCCGCAGGGGTCTCTGAACGACAACTCGACGATTTACATGTCGCCAGCACTTGGGTGGATCCCGTGACAGAAACCACTGACTAGTCGCAGCACAAAACCCGAACAGAAACCAACGTTTCTGCAGACCAACTGGCTTAAACCGAGACCCTTGAGAAAGCTCATCGACTTCTCAGCCTTTTGTCCGCCAGCTCCTCATCAACGGGATCAGCCCCGATCCGCTGGAGCGGCGGCAACGACTTGTTGCGTCTCTACCTGCAGGACATCGGTCGGGTAGACCTGCTCACCGCTGAAGACGAGGTGGTGTTATCTCGCCTCGTTCAGCAATACGAGGGCCTGAAGCGCGAAGAACGTCAATTCGCCAAAGAGCATCCTGCAATCGAACGATTGCTTTGTCTTGAGGAACTGCAGCTGAGAGAGGCCAACCATCTCTCTCACTGGCCCACAAGACAGGAGTGGGCTCGAGCTGCCGAGATGCCTTTACAAGAGCTGAACCAGGGCCTGAGCAAGGGCTATGAGACCTGGGCCAACCTCATCAGCACCGACAGCAGGGAGCTGCAACTACGCCTGCGTCGAGGGCGGAAGGCCAGAGACCGGATGATCCAGGCCAATTTGCGCTTGGTGGTGGCTGTAGCGAAGAAGTACCAGCACCGAGGTATGGAGCTTCTGGACCTGGTCCAAGAGGGAACCTTGGGACTCGAACGGGCAGTCGAAAAATTCGATTCCACCCGCGGTTTTCGCTTCAGCACCTACTCCTACTGGTGGATTCGCCAAGGGATCACTCGGGCGATTGCCACCCAGAGCCGCACCATTCGCCTCCCGGTTCACATCACTGAAAAGCTCAACCGAATCAAACGGGTGCAGCAAGAGATCGCCAGCAATGAAGGGCGTACCGCTTCGATGACAGATCTGGCGAGAGAGCTCAGCGTCAGCGAAGACACTGTGCGTCAAACGCTGGCTCGCGTTCCCCGCTCCGTATCACTGGAATCCAAGGTGGGCAAGGATCAAGACACCCAGCTCGGGGAGCTCTTAGAAGACGAACACGCCACACCAGAGCAGACCCTCACCCGCGATTCACTCCATGACGATCTCGAACACTTGCTCAATGAGCTAAGCCCGAGGGAAGCCACCGTGATTCGCTGTCGCTTTGGCCTTGAAGACGACACCCCCCGAACCCTCGCTCAAATCGGCGAAGACATGAACCTCTCCAGAGAAAGGGTGCGTCAGATCGAAACCCGAGCCCTTTTGAAATTGCGCCAGCCCCAGCGCAGAAACAAGGTGCGCGATTACATCCAATCCTTGGATTCTTAAACAACCAAGCGTTTCAACTCCCATCCACCATGGCCCAAAACTCCGCCATCGACATCGGCATCACCAGCACACAACGGGAGGAAATCGCTGCTGAACTCAGCCGGCTCCTCGCAGACACCTACGTGTTGTATGGCAAAACCCACGGTTTCCACTGGAACGTGACCGGGCCGATGTTCAACACATTGCACCTGATGTTCATGGACCAGTACACCGAGTTGTGGAACGCCCTGGATGTGATCGCTGAGCGCATACGCGCCCTTGGCGTTTTGGCACCCCATGGAGGTTCAACCCTGGCCGCTTTGGCCTCGATTCAAGAAGCAGAGCAACAACCTGCCGCGCTCGACATGGTGCGTGAGCTGGTCACCGGCCATGAGGCCGTAGCCCGTACGGCACGGAGCATCTTTCCTCTGGCAGAAGCTGCCAACGACGAACCCACTGCCGACCTGCTCACCCAACGGCTTCAGATCCACGAAAAAACAGCCTGGATGCTTCGCAGCCTGCTGGAACACTAAGCATCACTCCAGGCTGGAGCTAACCGCAAGCTCAAAGGGCACCGCCCGATTGGGAAGTCTCAACAGTTCAGCACTCATCGACGCAATGTCTTCGGGCTGAGTCATCGCTTCAGCTTCCATCGATTGCGTTGGCCAGCGGTCGCTCGGACCGCTACGCACTGCAGCCGCCATATCCGTATTGACCCAGCCAGGACAAATCGCCGTGACCCGAATGCCGGCAGCCCAACCCTCGTTGCGCATGGTTTGGCAGAGACCAAGCAGGGCAAATTTGCTGGCGCTATAAGCCGCCAGGCGACCTTTGCTGCGCTTCCCGCTCATCGAAACCAAAACCTGAATGCGACCCTCTCCGTGGGATGCCAACTGCGGCCATGCCGCGCGAGTCAGCCACCAAGGTCCCATCAGGTTCACATCGATGATGTGAGCGATTTCTTGTTCTTCGCCCGACTCGAAGAGCAGCGGCACACGGCTGAAGATCCCGGCGTTATGGATCACGCTGTCGAAGCCGCCAAAATAGTTGGAGGTGGCCTCAACCCAGGCCTGGGCCGCCGCAGGGTCCTCAGCGGCATAGGGACAAAGCAACACCTTGTCGCTCCCAGCCAACGCAGGATCAAGGGGCGTCTGCTTCAACGCCTCCAGATCACGAAGCCCAAGGCTGAGGCGATGGCCGTCGGCAAGAGCTCGTTCAGCCACCGCACGACCAATCCCACGACTTGCACCACTAATCAGGAGAGTGCGCACGGATACCAGGGTGAGGGTCTACCGCAGTAAATTGACATGTTGCCGAGCAAGCCATGGCCAAGTTCGTGTTTGTCACCGGCGGTGTGGTCTCCAGCATCGGCAAAGGGATTGTGGCCGCGAGCCTCGGGCGCTTGCTGAAGTCACGGGGCTACAGCGTTTCAATCCTGAAGCTGGATCCCTATCTGAATGTGGACCCAGGAACGATGAGCCCCTTTCAGCACGGGGAGGTGTTTGTCACTGAAGACGGTGCAGAAACGGATCTCGATCTTGGCCACTACGAACGCTTCACCGACACCGCCATGTCGCGCCTGAACAGCGTGACCACCGGCTCGATCTATCAATCCGTCATTAATAAGGAGCGCCGAGGCAGTTACAACGGCGGGACCGTTCAGGTCATCCCCCATATCACCGGTGAAATCCGCGACCGCATTCACCGTGTGGCCTCCAACAGCAATGCCGATGTTGTGATTACAGAAATCGGCGGAACTGTTGGTGATATTGAGTCGTTGCCCTTCCTGGAAGCGATTCGAGAGTTCCGAGGAGATGTGGGACGACGAGATCTGGCTTACATCCATGTCACCCTGCTCCCCTTTATCGGCACGTCGGGAGAGCTGAAAACAAAGCCCACCCAGCATTCGGTCAAAGAACTTCGCTCGATCGGAATCCAGCCAGATCTGCTCGTCTGTCGTAGTGATCGCGACATCAATGATGAGCTCAAACGCAAAATCGGAGGCTTCTGCGGTGTACCTCAGCGAGCGGTCATCCCCTCCTTGGACGCCGACAGCATCTACGCAGTACCGCTCACACTCGAAGACGAAGGACTGTGCCGTGAAGTCCTCGACGTCTTGGACCTCGAAGATCACGACAGTGACATGGTGGACTGGGCGCAACTGGTGCACAAACTCCGCAATCCCGGCCCGGCGGTCAAGGTTGCGTTAGTGGGCAAATACGTCCAACTCAACGACGCCTACCTCTCTGTCGTAGAAGCCCTACGCCACGCCTGTTTAGCCCAGGACGCCTCCCTGGATCTGCATTGGGTCTGCGCAGAAGAGATTGAAAATCAAGGCGCTGATGTCCTTCTTAAAGGCATGGACGCTGTTGTCGTGCCAGGTGGATTCGGCAACCGTGGCGTTGATGGCAAAGTGGCCGCCATCCGCTGGGCGAGGGAGCAGCGCGTGCCATTCCTTGGCCTTTGCCTAGGAATGCAATGCGCCGTGATCGAGTGGGCTCGCAATTTGGCAGGGCTCACTGATGCCACAAGCGCTGAGCTCGAGCCAGGAACCACCCATCCTGTGATCCATCTGCTTCCCGAACAACAAGACGTTGTTGACCTTGGAGGGACGATGCGTTTGGGCGTCTACCCCTGCCGTGTCTCAGCAGGCAGTCTGGCGTCCAAGCTGTATGGAGAAGAAGTGGTGTACGAGCGCCATCGCCACCGCTTCGAATTCAACAACGCTTACCGAAATCTTTTTCTCGAATCTGGCTACGAAATCAGCGGAAGCTCCCCCGATGGCCGATTGGTGGAACTGATCGAACTTCCCGAACATCCCTTCTTCACCGCCTGCCAATACCACCCGGAATTCCTATCCAGACCTGGCCGGCCCCATCCCTTATTCCGAGGTTTGATCGAAGCGGCTCAACAACGCTTACCCTCCAGCCCCAACGAAGCCATGCGCCAACAAAACAATTCAGAGGCTGGATCCAATCATCCCAGCCTGCAGCCTTGAGCGATTGTTTGCCGGTTGTGGAGA
>NZ_JAKUHK010000050.1:0-9726 GCF_023630655.1 Synechococcus sp. MU1655
GAGGAGCGGAGTAAGGCGCTTAAATCCACCATTAATTGCGTAAATAACGGTAATTCGGCTCCGAGGTCTTCAAAGATTCCGGCGAAAGTGGGAATCAAAAAGATCGTCATTCCTAAAAACACCAAAATGGCGATCACCAGCACGGCTACGGGGTAACCCAGGGCACCTTTGATTTGGTTTTGGAGTCGGGCGTTGTCTTCCAGCAACTTGGCGAGGCGCTTGAGGGATTCATCCAAAACACCGCCCGCTTCGCCAGCCTCCACCATGGCGATGGTGAGTTGGTCAAAGACTTTGGGCCACTGGCGCATCGCTGCTGCCATCGCTGTGCCCTGATTCACCTCGAGTCCCACGCTGGTGAGAGCTTTTTTAAACATCGGCAATTTTTGCTGCGTGGCCATGAGATCGAGGCTGCGCACAATTGGGACCCCTGCATCCACGAGCGCGGCCAGCTTGCTGGCCCAAATGGCTTTCTCTTTCACCCCGGGAGGTTTCTGGAACGCTTCTCCCAGATCCATCGACAACCACCCTGCTGATGAGCTTGCACCTGCGCCTTTGGCCTTGGTTTTGTCTTTTCCTTTTCCTTTGTCTGTGTCTTGGCGAAGCTCTTCCGCTTTAATTCCGCGCCTCCGCAGCAGACGGCGGGCCGAAACAGCATCGTTGGCTTTGACCGTGACCGTTCGCGGTTGGCCTGTGGCTGAGGTGTAAGTGGCGGTGAAAGAGACCATGGGCTAACCGACCGATTCAGGTGTTCATCAGGCGTTCCAGTTCCGCGGGTTTGCTGGCTTTGCTTTGTCCTTCATCAAGGCTGATTTCACCCTGATCAATCAGATTGGCAAGGGCTCTTTCCAGGGTTTGCATGCCGAGCTCGCCGCCGGTTTGAATTTGGGAATACAGCTGAGCTGTTTTGCCTTCGCGGATCAAATTGGCGATGGCTGGCGTGTTGATCATGATTTCTTGTGCCATCACGCGACCGAATTGCCCAGGGGCAGGATTTTGGCGTCGGCAGAGCGTTTGAGAGAACACCGCAGTCAGGCTTCCTGAGAGTTGCACGCGGATCTGGGTTTGCTGGCCAGGTGGAAACACATCCACCATCCGATCCACCGTCTGGGCTGCAGAACTGGTGTGCAACGTTCCAAACACCAAATGCCCTGTCTCTGCAGCACTGATCGCCAGTTGAATCGTTTCAAGATCACGCATTTCACCCACCAAAATCACGTCTGGGTCTTCTCGTAGAGCAGCGCGCAGAGCGTTGGCAAAACTGCGCGTGTCTTCGTTGAGTTGGCGTTGATGCACCAAGCTGAGATCACTGGTGTAGACGAATTCAATCGGGTCTTCGATGGTGAGGATGTGCTCAGCCCGCGTGTGGTTGATGTGATCGAGAAGCGCTGCGAGCGTGGTCGTTTTGCCGGAGCCAGTCGGACCCGTGACCAGGACAAGACCCCGGGGGCGTTTGCTGGTTTCCACCACGACTGGAGGCAGATTCAACAGCTGAATGCTGGGGATTTTGCTTCCAAGAGCACGCAAGCAGGCGGCATAGCTGCCTTTCTGCCGGTACACATTCACGCGAAAACGCGCGACCCCTTTTAGGCCATAGGCACAATCCAGCTCCCACGTTTGTTCGAGTGTTTTGCGTTGGCTGTTATTAAGCATGGAAAAGATCAGGCGGTTGCAGCCTTCTTCACTGAGCGGTTCTTCCTGCATCGGCCGCAGTTCGCCACTGAAGCGGCCGTAAGGCGGCTGTCCGCTGGCGATGTGGAGGTCGCTTCCGCCTCCGTTCACCAGCTGTTCCATTAAGTCTTCGATCATTAGTTCCATGCCCGGAGCTTTCACTGACGGGGTGTCAGGCAATAGGGGCATTCCAGCCAACCTTCTTGCAGTCCGCCACCACATCCACGGCAAGTAACTGTGCTTAGGGCCCTGGCACGTTGTTCCGATTCCAGCCCCGCATCTGTCAACACCATTCGGTCCACCTCTTCCAGCGTGGTGTGACCTTCTCGCACGAGATCAAGGCTGTAGCCGAGCAAGGTTTTCATTCCTGCTTCAAGTGCTAACTGACGGACGAGATCAGTGGTTGCCCCTTTGGCGACCGATGCCGCCAGGGCCTCATTCATGCGTAACACTTCGTACACACCGATACGGCCCTTGTAACCGGTGCCCTGACAGGTGGGGCATGGTGTTTCTGGCCCTTCGTGGTGTTTGGCTTTGAAAAAGGTGACATTGCCTTCATCGCTCGTCATGAGGCCAAAGCGGCCTAATTCTCGCGAATCTGGGTGGTAGGGGATTCGGCAATCGCTGCATACTCGCCTGAGTAAGCGTTGAGAAACGATGCCGAGCAAGGATGCGCTCACCATGAAGGGTTCAACGCCCATTTCGTCGAGTCGGGCGATGGCGCTCGGGGCATCGTTGCAGTGAAGGGTGGTTAAGACAAGGTGCCCTGTTAACGCGGCTTCAATGGCAGTTTTTGCTGTTTCCTGATCACGGGTCTCACCCACTAACAGCACATCTGGGTCCTGGCGCATGAAGGCACGAAGAGCAGTGCTGAAGTCAAATCCTTTTTCTCGATTCACTTGACATTGAGTAATGCCAGGCAATGTGTATTCAATTGGATCTTCCACGGTGGAGATATTGATCCCAGGTTCGTTGCGTTCGGCTAGTAAGGAATACAGAGTTGTGGATTTACCAGATCCTGTTGGTCCGGTCACAAGAATCATGCCGAATGGTTTTGAACCAAGGGTTCGTACAAGCTCCAGTGTGGCGGGATTGGAGATGAGTTTTTCTAGCCCTAACTGAGTTGATTGACTATCGAGTAACCGCAAGCAAATCTTTTCTCCATAGCGGCTTGGAAGGCTGTTGACGCGAAAGTCAACAGTTCGTCCTTTGTACTGTCTACGGATGCGACCATCTTGTGCTTGCCTCCTTTCAGCGATATCAAGATCAGCCATGATCTTGAAGCGAGAGGTAATCGCTGGGATTAATTTAGTAGGGAGTGGTTGCGCTAAATTGGTGAGTACACCATCCTTCCTAAGCCTAATTTGCAATCCTGATTGTTGCGGCTCTACATGGATATCACTGGCATTCATGTCTAATGCCTTAATTAAGATACGATCCACCAATGTGACAACTGGAGATGCACCGGTTATTGATGAATTGATGTCTAGCGAGGAGGCCGAATTGCTTTGAATTTCAGCTTCGTCTGGATCGGCACTTAAGATTCCTTCAGTATCAAATCCATCGAGAAGTGATTTTGCTGTCTCACTAATTGATGTTTGGCTGATATTTGAACCTGAGTTGAATTCTTGTGGATCAAGAATTCGTTTTAGATCTGCTCCATTGGCCAGTACAAGTTTGGAGATGTAGCCATGGCTTTTTAAAACCTGTTTGAGTTGTTCACGACTGTTTCGGTCGCTGCTGCTCGCGATGGCCACCATGAGCCCGTCGTCGCTGAGGTGGATGGGAAGCGCCTGAAGTTGCTTCCAGGTTTCCAGGTCTAAAACCTGCCCGGAATGAAGGAGTGCTTCTCCAGCGGCAAGCTCTGCCTCTGAAATCAGCTTTGCCGGCAGAGCTGGCGGTAGCGGCATTCGGGTGGAGTCGGCGCTCATGCTGATTCGGCTTTCCGCGCTTGTGGAGGGTCCATGTGACCCTTCAACATGTCTAGACGTGATTTTGCATCTGGTCAGCATGAGCGGCGACGCTTCCATCCCGGCTAACGATTCGGCATCGGATGTTCCCGAAGCCCAGCAGGACCCCACACCCTCTGTTGAGGAGACACCCGACGCTGCTTCTCCAGACCCTGCTTCAGAGGGAGTTCCCTCCGCTCAGAACAATGAGGCGCGGCTTGAGCAACTGGAGCGCGAGCACAGCACCCTCCGCCAAGAACACGAAACCTTGAGTAGTCAGTACGTGCGCATTGCGGCCGACTTTGACAACTTCCGCAAACGTCAGAGCCGGGATCAGGACGATCTGAAGCTTCAGATCACCTGCAGCACCCTGACTGAAATTCTTCCTGTGGTGGATAACTTCGAACGGGCTCGCCAACAGCTTGATCCTCAAGGAGAGGAAGCCCAATCGCTGCACCGCAGTTATCAGGGTCTCTACAAGCAGCTCGTTGATGTTCTCAAGCAACTTGGTGTGGCCCCCATGCGGGTTGTAGGACAAGAGTTCGACCCCAGTCTCCATGAAGCGGTGTTACGCGAACCCAGTGATGAGCACCCAGAAGATGTGGTGGTTGAAGAACTACAGCGTGGCTATCACCTCAGCGGCAAGGTCTTGCGTCACGCTTTAGTCAAGGTGTCGATGGGACCTGGACCGCAGCAATCAGATGCCGCGGCTCAAGCGCCAGAGGGCGGTGACAGTTCCCCACCAATCCAAGGAGATGATGGCTCCCCGATGCCTACGGCGAGCGAATGATTCAAAACTTATGCCTAGTGTGCGCAGCGGAATGACGAGCTGATGGCCGATTACTACGACCTACTTGGTGTGAGCAGGGATGCAGATGCCGACACCCTGAAGCGCGCTTACAGGCGGATGGCTCGCCAATATCACCCTGATATCAATAAAGACGCCGGAGCTGAAGATCGCTTCAAGGAGATCGGTCGCGCCTACGAGGTGCTGAGCGATCCCCAAACTCGGGGGCGGTATGACCAGTTCGGTGAGGCCGGGCTCGGTGGTGGCGGTGGCATGCCCGATATGGGCGATATGGGTGGCTTTGCAGATATCTTCGAAACCTTTTTCAGTGGGTTTGGTGGTGCTGCTGGTGGGGCAGGGCGTCAGCGCAGGCGAGGTCCTCAACAGGGAGATGATCTGCGCTACGACCTCACGATTGATTTTGACCAGGCTGTCTTCGGTCAAGAGCGGGAGATTCGCATCCCCCACCTCGAGACCTGCACCACCTGTGGTGGCAGTGGTGCCAAAGCAGGCAGTGGTCCGACAACCTGCACCACCTGTGGCGGAGTTGGGCAGGTGCGTCGCGCCACTCGGACTCCGTTTGGGAATTTTGAGCAGGTGGCTGAATGCCCCAGTTGCAATGGCACTGGCCAGGTGATTGCTGACCCTTGTAGCTCCTGTGGTGGTCAAGGCGTCACGCAAGTCCGTAAGAAATTGCGAATCAACATTCCCGCTGGGGTCGACACGGGCACCCGCTTGCGGGTTTCCGGTGAGGGCAATGCTGGGCTGCGTGGCGGTCCATCCGGAGATTTGTATGTCTTTCTCACGGTTAAATCCCATCCGAGCCTGAGGCGTGATGGCCTCACTGTCCTCTCGGAGGTGAAGGTCAGTTATCTGCAGGCAATCCTGGGAGACACCATTGAGGTGGAAACGGTGGATGGACCCGAATCGCTGGAGATTCCTGCAGGTACCCAGCCAAATTCGGTTTTAACGCTTGAAAACAAGGGGATCCCCAAGCTGGGCAATCCAGTGGCCCGTGGTCATCAGCGCATCTCCGTCACGGTGACATTGCCAACCCGTCTCAACGATGAGGAACGCGGTCTCCTCGAAGATTTGGCTGGACACCATTCAGCCCGTGGCGAACAGCACCATCACCACAAGAGTGGCCTATTTGCCCGACTCTTCGGGCAACGCTGACGGATGAGTGAGGCCCAACCCGATCATTCTTTGGATCTAAGGGGCACTCCCTGTCCAACCAATTTCATTCGTTGCCGTTTGGCCTTGGAGGCCATGCGTCCCGGGCAGCAGCTTCAGGTTGATCTCGATCGAGGTGAGCCTGAGGAGATGGTCATCCCAGGACTGACTCGGGATGGTCATCAGGTGGAGGTGACGGACGAATCCAAAGATTGGGTGCGTCTTCAGGTGGTGTGTGGTGGTTGATCAGTCGGCTCAGTCCGGCATGGTTGTTGCGCTCCAGGCCAATTACTTAGAGGTGGAGCTGGATCAGGTTTCTGAGGTGATTCCCTCACGACTGCTGTGCACTCGGCGCACGCGTTTGAGCCATCGCGGTGAGGCTGTTTATGTCGGTGATCGCGTCAGGGTGGAAGCCATTGATGTGAGTCATGCCCGTGCGGTGGTCTCTCATGTCGAACCTCGCGTCAGTTTTCTGACACGCCCGCCAGTAGCCAATGCCACCACGGTGGTCGTGGCATTGGCGGTGGATCAACCCGCTTTTGATCCCGACCAGGCCAGTCGTTTTCTGTTGACCGCAGAGCGAACCTCACTGGTGGTGCAGCTGGTCCTAACGAAAACCGATCTCTTAGAACCGGAGGCATTGGAGCGGCTGCGCGAGCGCCTCCAGGCCTGGGGGTACCCTCCGCTGTTGGTGTCGACGTGCAGCGGTCGTGGGCTGTCCAAGCTGAAACAAAGCCTTGCGGGATCGTCTCTGTCAGTGCTGTGCGGTCCCTCAGGAGTTGGGAAGAGCTCATTGCTGAACGCTTTGATCCCAGAGCTGGATTTGCGGATCGGTGCCGTATCAGGACGGCTTCAGCGTGGACGTCACACCACCCGGCATGTGGAATTGCATCGCTTGGGCGCTCAGGCACGGGTTGCTGATACGCCTGGTTTTAACCGGCCAGAGTTGCCAGACGACCCCAGGAACCTTGAGGTTTTGTTTCCTGAATTACGAGCTCAGCTCGAGCATCATCCGTGCCGTTTTCGGGATTGTTTGCACCGTGATGAACCTGGATGCGGAGTCACCCGCGATTGGGAGCGCTATCCGATTTACAGGCGAGCTGTGGAGGAACTTCTAGGTCTCAGCCGCCCATCCCGGGGAGGTTGAGATTGAGTCCGCCTGTGAGCTCTTCCATGCGTTCTTTCATCGTTCCGGTGGAGCGCTCATAGGCCGATTGCAAGGCGGCGAGTGTGGCGGTTTCTGTGGCTTCCTGTCCTTCGCTCAAGAGGGATGGATCCAGTCGCACTCTTAATGGCTGTTGATTGCCAGACAACCAGATGCTGGCTCGACCGTCTTCACTGTTGCCCTCGATCTCCATGGCATCGAGTTCCTCTTGCAGTTTTTGCGCGTCTTGCTGGATTTGTTGGGCCTTTCGGAATGCCTCAGTGAGTTGTCCGAAATTGGGAAGTCCAAACCCTGCCATGACACCAATGCAGTGACGCGAAGGCTAATCGGTCGTTTGAAAGCCCAAGCGTTTCACTTCAGGATGCAAAGTGATTCCGTGTCTCCGTTCCACTTCAGCTTGAACTAAGTCGATCAAGGCGCGGATGTCATCCGCTTTGGCATCGCCAACGTTGACGATGAAATTGGCATGCACCGCTGAGACCTCCGCGCCTCCGATCCGTTTCCCCTTGAGCCCTAAGCCCTCGATGAGCTGACCAGCTTTTTCAGGCTCTGGGTTGCGAAACACACTTCCGCAGCTTGGCCATTGATAAGGCTGGGTGGTGGTGCGATGACTGAGATTGCCACTGGTCTTCCGCAGCAACTCCTTGGCGTCGTGGCCTGGCTCCAATTGGAACTGCGCTGCAATCACCAAGTGTTCGCTGCCTTGAAGAAGGCTGTGTCGGTAGTCGTAGGCGAGATCGGCATTGCTGAGCCTCGTTGTGGACCTCACCGTGTCCGTCAGCGATCGATCGATGACCTCCACCGAGGTCAGGGAGTCGGCTGTTGAGCCGCCTTGAGCACCGGCGTTCATGGTTGCGGCCCCACCCACGGTTCCAGGGATGCCAACGGCCCATTCCAGCCCATGCAATCCAAGCCTGGCTGCGCGCCTGGCAAGCGTTGGCAGTGGTTCACCCGCTAGAGCCTGCACCAGCCCTGATTCGGCATCCAGTTGGCTGCCCTGGAGTCGGCGCATACACAGTGTGAGACCGGGAAGACCAGCGTCAGCAATCAGCAGGTTCGATCCGGCTCCAATCACTCGCGTCTTCAGACCTTCCTTTTGGGCCCATTGGAGAAGCCTGAGACATTGCTCAGCATCGCTGGGTTCGGCCAACCATTCAGCTGGACCTCCTACACGCCATGTGGTGTAGTTCGCGAGGCACACCTGCTGTTGGAGGACCCCGGACTCGAGAAGGTCATTCAGGCCGCGATCGCCGGTGAACATGACGCCTCTCCTCCAATTCCTTTCTTAGACAGGCGTTCCCAGAGACTGTTTACATCACCAGCACCCATCGCCAAGATCAGGTCATCAGGCCGACTGTGCTGTTTCACCAGACCTGTGAGCTGCTCCATAGTGCTAGCTACAAAGACGGGCTGATTGGGATCAATCAGCCGAATGGTGCGCGCTAGAAGCTCACTATTGATGCCCTCGATCGGTTGTTCTCCGGCTCCATAAATCGGAGCAAGAACGAGGACTTCAGCGGACACGAGTGCTTGAGCAAAGGCGTTGAGAAATTCTTCTGTCCTGCTGTAGCGGTGTGGTTGAAAAACAGCGAGAAGGCGTTTGGGTGTGTGTGGCAACGGGCTTCGGCCGCTTTGCACCATCAGCTGGGCCATGGTCAATGTTGCTTGCACTTCGCTGGGGTGATGGGCATAGTCATCCACGACTTGTCTGCCCTGCCACTCCCCCCGGAAATCAAAGCGGCGTCCTGGGGAACGCAGTTCAGTTACAGCCGATAAAAGCGCATCGATGGGAACCCCTTCCATGCGGCAAGCCGCCAAAGCAGCCACAACGTTGCTCAGGTTGTGGAGGCCAGGAAGGGGAAGGGTGATTTGACCAACCCGATGCCCCTGCTCGTAATAGTCAGCGATGGTGCGATCACCATCGAGTTGCACAGGTAAAGCGGCGTAATCCGCTGTCTCGACCTGATGAACAGACCAACAGGCATCAGCTTCAAAGTGTTCTTTGAGAATTGGGTCGTCGTGATTAATGAGTAGGCGTTTGCAGCCGCGGCCAAAGGTTTTCATCGTCTCGATCAAGTCGTCGAGATTGCGGTAATGGTCTGTATGGTCCAGTTCGAGATTGGTGATGATCCCCAGACTGGCTTTGAACTTCACCAGTGATCCATCGGATTCGTCTGCCTCTGCCACAAGGAGACGACCATGACCGGTGTGCCCGTTGCTGCCGTAACACGGAACGACACCACCAATCACCGCTGTGGGGTCTTCGCCAACCGTGGCGAGGAGTGTGGTCACCAAAGTGCTTGTGGTGGTTTTCCCATGGCTACCAGCAACAGCAATAGCGGGTTGTTGTTCGATCAACCAGGCCAAGAGGTCGGAGCGATGCCAAATCGTTAAATCCAAGCGCTGCGCTTCGATCAGCTCTGGATTGGTGCTGGGTATGGCCGTACTCACTACCACCAAGGGCGCTTCGATGCCGCGTGATTGGAGATGGGCAAAATTCTTCGAGACCTGGCTATCGAATAGGGCGAGTGCTTTGCTCTCAAGGGCCTGCATTGCAGGTGTGAGTTTCCGGTCGGATCCACTGACGGAATGGCCTCGTTCAGCGAGAATCAGAGCCAGGGCCGACATGCCGATTCCGCCCATCCCAATGAAGTGAATGTGCTTCTGGGGCTGGATCGAATCGGCCAAGGGGAGTCAACGTGAGGGCAAACGATAATCCAGCTTTTCCCTGTGGCCAACTGCTTGAAGGTCATTCCATTCAATTTTTCAGCAGATCAATAGAAGGAATTTCCAAATAAATTCTGTATGATCGGCGGCCAAAACCCCCTACGCGGTAAGACCGCTTTATTTCTGCCATGACCCTGCGCGTTGCCATCAATGGATTCGGCCGAATTGGTCGCAATGTGCTGAGGGGTTGGATCAGCCGCGGTGCTGACACTGGTCTGGAAATCGTGGGTATGAACTCCACGGCTGATCCCAAGACC
>NZ_JAKUHK010000051.1:0-9342 GCF_023630655.1 Synechococcus sp. MU1655
AGGTATCCCGGCATGGCGCGTGGCCACCACGGGCAAACCACTGAGCTGGGCCTCCATCACTGCCACGGGATTGCCCTCACTGTCGCCATCGGGAGCCACCAAGGAATGCTGTACAAAACACCGCACCTCGCGCATGAGCTGCGCCACCCGATCCTGGGAACACACGCCCAAGAAACAAACTTGCCCCTCAAGACCAAGCTCCAACACCAGCGACCGTGCTGATGGCAAGAGCGGGCCATCTCCCACCATCCAGAGCTTGGGCTTCAGAGCGGCCGCAACTGGATCACGACAGACCAGAGCAAACGCCCTGAGCGTCTGAAGCGGACCTTTCTTGGCCACAAAACGCCCGACAGCCAGCAACACCGGTGGAGCCGCTGCCGGATCACTGCCATGGAACATCGCGGTGTTGGCTCCCGAGGGACTGACCAACACACGCGTCGGTGGAGCTCCCAGAGACAGCAACGTATCGGCCATCGGCCGCGATTTCACGATCACCCCAGCCGCGATTGCCATTAAGCGCCGATACCTCCCCTCCAAAAGCCCAAGCCGACTCCGAGCTGAAGCGTCCGAGCCACGGAAATGCGCCACCATCGGGACGTCACTCCAGACGCAAGCCTCCATCACTCTGACCGCCTCGAACCCAAATTCCGCCAGCACTGCGTCCGGGCGGTAACGACGAATAATGAACCAGGCAACGAACGATGCAGGCCAGGACGCAGCGCGTAGCAACCTCATCCGTGTGAGCACCTTGCTCAGGACGATCGCAGTCGCATACAGCGCCTGAAGAGGTCGTCGAAGAGGCCACTCATCGCCGAAATAGGGAATGCAACGCATGGGCAATCCCGCGAGATTGGCCCGAATAAACGTTTCACTCGTCGCCCTTCGAGTTGGAGCGAACACAAGCAGGTTGAGCCGTTGTGATTCGCTCATTCATCTGTCGGCAAAGCCAAAACAGAACGCCAACGAGGTTCGAGCACACTCCAATCGAGAGCCTCCAGTGTGGTGCGAGCTGCGCTGCCACAGCGCTCACGCAAGGCAGGATCGACGATGAATCGCTCCAAAGCTAGGGCCAGCGCTTCCACATTCTCAGACGGCACCACCAAACCTTCTACGCCATCACGCACCATCTCGAGAGGCCCAGGAGAAGCATCGCTGACCACGGATGGCAGGCCCGAAGCCATGGCTTCCAGCAGGGCATTTGGCATCCCCTCGAACCTTGATGGCAGAGCAAAGATGCTGGCCCGACGGAAAAACGTTTGAGGGTCAGAACGAAACCCCTCAAAACCCACCACATCATCAAGTCCCAGTGCACTGGAAAGATCTTTCAAAGCAGCGCTCTCGGGACCCTCACCCACCAAGGTGAGCCTCCAGCCCTGGCGAAGGGAAGGAGCCAAAGAAGCAAAAGCACGAAGCAAAAGATCAAGACCTTTCTGAGGCTGCAAACGAGCCAAAGCGAGAATCTCATGTTGGCGTAGACCCAATTCACCAAGCTGAACTGATGCTTCAAAACTGGACGGCAAGGGATTGGGCAGCAGCTCCAGTCGCTGCCAGCTCCCCATCGCTTGGAGGGCTTGGAGCACACCTTGGGTGTTAGCCGTCACGACGTCAGCCCGGCGATAACAAAGACGACGTAATAATGACCAAACTGCCTGCAACCGTTGCAAAGCAGGGTCGTTGCGCTCTGACACCACGAGGTGAATGGGTAGATCCCAGGTGGCCAGACAGCAAAGAATATTGGTCCGAGTGAGTAAGGCCAGCACCCGCTGGGGGCGCTCCTGGTCGATCAGATCGCGCAAATGCCGTAGACGCTCACCGCCAAGGCTGGTCGCTCCACGCTTGAACAATGAGTAGGCCAAACCATCGCACCCTGGTTGGATTGTTGACTCCAACCAGGGACTCAAAAGCAACAGCTGGAAGCGAATCAAGGCTCGATAAGCCTTGATCGTCTGAGCGATGCAAAAACGACGACCTCTGGCCAACCACGATCGATTCCATCCATCACTCAACCAGTGATGCAACACATTGGCATCAGGTCCAAGCTCCTGATGCCTCACCCCCTCTGGAATGTTGTGCAAGACGGGATGGCCATGAATGAGGGTTAGCACCTTCACGCGATAGCCCTGCGCAGAAAAGTGCTCCGCTGCCAAGAGACCGACCTTCTGCGCGCCACCCGCACCGAGATGGGGAAGCACAACCCAGAGATCATCCATGGTGCAACGTGCGCAAGGCCTCTAGGAAATCACGCCGCAGACGCACTGCGTCATAACGCTCCCGCACCTCCATGGCCTTCTCTCCCAACTGAAGGCATCGCTTCGGATCCGCCAGCAGGCCAGCAATCGCCTCAACCCAATCTGTTGTTGTCGCCTTCGGCGACAACAACAGGCCGTTTTCACCGTGACGGATCAAATCCGCCGGACCCGTCAAACAGTCGCTGGCAATGCAGGCACACCCTGCAGCCATTGCTTCAAGAAGCACATTTGGAAAGCCTTCGTACCGCGACGGAAGGAGAAAAATATTGGCACGCTTGTACCAACTCGCCATGCTGCCCGAGACGCCTGGGAGCAACAATCGCTCCTGCAGGTCGGGTTCATTGTCAAGGAGCTGCCGCAACCAGGCCTGCTGATCGAGGCCCCGATAGCGCCCCGGCGCAAGACCTAACAGCGCCAGATGGAGACTGGAATCACGTCGGCCCAGCTCGGCGAACACCGGCATCAACAGGTCGAAACCTTTCTGATTCGCCTTGGTACCCGCTGCGAGGAGAAGAGGGGATTGAGGAGGAAGCCAGTCATCGGGGTCAAGCAAGGGTTCCCTGTCCGGCAGTGGCCAGGTGACGGAATTGGGCAACAGCTGCTGCCTGCTCACACCACAGTGCAGACGCAGCCAAGTCCCAATTTGCCGGGTCTGCACCAGATGCAGATCAGCCCATGGATAAGTGAACCGACGTAACCAGCGCCACAGCAGAGATGGTGGCTTAGCCGGTGGATAGTTCCGCTCAGACACCACGGTTCGAAGTGACATGCCGGCAGTGGCCAACAACAACTTCACCGCTGGCAAGGTGGTCACACCCACACACAGATCACTGCGGTGGCATCGCAACAGATGACGCAACGCCATCACGCGAAAGGGAAAAGCAAACCAGCCCAACCGCTCCAAAGGAGGTACCAACGTTGGCTCAACCAGGCGCTTCACGCCCTCCGGGACTTGATAAGCATCCTTCTCGGATCCCTGGCGGGTGATCACAAGCACCTGCCAGCCCTCGTCTCTGCACCAGCGGGCCCACTGCAAAAGCACGCGTTCGGCTCCACCAAGCTTGAGAGAGTCGATCGTGAAAGCAACCCGTATCACTGCCATTACGGGGTGTTTAAAGAATGAAGAAACTTCAGGGCTTTTTCAGCGCGGTCACGGCGAAGATTCGGGAAATAGACCAGAAGAACCGGATCGACTAAACGCTCCTGGGCCGGGCGAGTTCCAGGGTCTGCAGACGACCAGCGACACTCCTGGAGCATAACCACAACAGCATTCGAGAAAGCTCGGTGATCTTCATGGGTTTTGCTGGCAATCAGGTCGAATCGCTTGGCGTGACATGCCTGGCGGAGCCGCTCCATCTCAGTGACGACAGCATCAAAACGCGAGGCATCCTCAGCATGCCAAGCCATCACTGCAGCGATCGTGAGACTGCGCATGATGTTGCGCGTCATCCGCGTCGCAGTGGTGCGATCGATGGCGAACGGGTCATAACGGCATGCACTCGCCAACAGCTCAATCGAGGCTCTATCTAGTCCTGAACTGTCCTTGAGAGCCATCAAAGCCCGCAACAGGGTGAGTTGTGCAGAAATCAGTAACTTGGCTCGGTTCTCACGGTTGGGCTTCAAGCAGCGATAGGTGTCAGGATCGCCTTCCAATGCAGCGATGATCTCTTCCAAGCCAATCACGCCCCGGCGGAGTGCAGCCACATCCTTAGAGTCGATCGCGCGATACGTCCTCACAACCCTGCAATATCCCGCGTAATGCAAGGGCAAAGAGGTACTCGACGCCAACACATCGAACAGTTCCAGTTGATCGAGACGGCTGCCAGGACGGGAACTACGACGGAAGAGCAGCTGATGCAAGATGTCTGCGACTCCATCTTCTTGCCAGATCCGCTCGATCAATCTGCAGGCACCACTGTTGTCTCCAACTGACAGGCGTCGACGAGCCAGTTCACTGAGGAGGGTGATGTTGGTGGGCTCCCGCTCCAACCAATGTCGCAAAATCCCCTCTGCGATCGATGGATGCCCCAATGAATCCAGAAGGCGCAGACCTGTCGTCCTCAGCCGTGCTGACAGCTGAGGACGACTCCACTGTTTGCGAACTTGGTGGTACGGAGGGGACTGCGGAGCCAGAGGTTCATCCGGCATCAAACCGTGATGAGCCAAGCGATTCAGCATCGCCTTCGTACGGGTGAAGTACGTGTGCTGTCGCGCGCGATCGAGGCGCTGCTGAAGAGTGGGTCCCTCTCCAGCCAGGGCTTGGCCAATGGCCGCTTCAAAGGTCGACTGCTCAGGAGAACAGAGAATCGCGACATCACGTTGATCCTCCAGGGCTGGAATGGCTGTCGCGACGACAGGACAACCAGCCGCTAAATACTCAAAGAATTTCATCGGATACATGCGGCGCGTGTAATCGTTGAGTTGCAAGGGCAACAACGCGACATCGGCATGGGCCAAATAGGCTGGGAGGGCGCTGTAGTGCCTTGGGCCAAGGAGATGAACGTTGGGGAAGCGACCCCAATCGCTGACATCCGTGCTCGGATCGGCTTCACCCACAGGGCCGATGAAGAGATACGTCCACTGCGGTGTTCGCTCCATCAACGACTCCAACATGTTGAGATCGAGCTTGTAGGCATCGATTGCACCGATGAAGATCAGAACAGGACCGTCACAGTGAGGCCAGTCGGAAGGGCGGTCCTGGTCTTTGTTGAGGGCGCGACCGAAATGGTCAGCATCAGCCACATTGCCGAAAACATGGCTGCCTGCATTCAGTGGCCCTAGCTCCGCATGAAGCCGGGGCGAGGTGGTGAACAATGCATTCGCGACCGTGCACAGATCCTTTTCAGCAGCTTGCAAAACCTGCACAGGCATGCCCGGCTGCGCTTGGATGCGATCCACGCACAAATAAACAACAGCGTGAAACCTGCTCAGCCGGAGATGAGCACGGGCCTGGGGATTAAAGGTCCAAAGCAGTGGACGGCGTAGATCCAGCACCAGATCAGCCACAAACAGGCTGAAATCCAGGCTCATCCGATTGAGGCGACCCGTAATCCCACGAGTTTGACCAGGCATCACCAGTGGAGACACCACCCAAAGACCAGGACGCACCTGCCTTGGAAGACGGAATCCGCGCCTTAAGCGACGGAGAATGCGACCAAAATCTGAACGATCTCCCCGAGGAGCACGAACCCCAAGAGAATCAACGTAAAGAACACGATGGCCTAAATCCGACAAGCAACAAGCCACATGCTGCTTATTTGTCCAAAGAGGATGATCCCAATCGGCCGTAGAAAGCAAGATAAAATCTGCCATTAATTGTCAAACAACGTCAAGCATTGTCATCTCCCTAAAACTAGGAGACAAATTACGGAGCGTTTCGAAATCACCAGAAGCGATTATGCGACCTTTGTCGATTTCATAAATTCGATCGCATTTTTTAACCGTAGAAAGGCGGTGTGCAATAACGACAATCGTACATCTACGTCCAACCAAATCCAAAGCCTGCATCACGTCATGTTCGGTTTTGTTATCCAATGCACTCGTCGCTTCATCTAAAACTAATAATTCAGCTTGGCGATAAAAAGCCCTTGCCAAAGACAAACGCTGACGCTGACCACCAGATAGCTTTATGCCGTCTTCTCCACACATGGTGTAAAGGCCATAGGGCATTTGTGCAACAAACTCAGTGAATTGAGCTGCATCCAACGCCGACCAAACTTTATCGTCATTGATACTTTCAGGATCTTCGCAGAAAGCCACATTCTCCCTCACACTTGCATCAAGCAAGCGAATATTTTGCGGAACAAAAGCACAGTTTGCTTGCCATGCAGGCATATCTTTCTTGGATACACTAATACCATCCAGGAGAAGGCATCCATCGCTAGGGTTATACAATCCCAAAAGAAGATGAGCTATTGTTGTTTTCCCACTTCCCGTACTACCAACAAGCGCAATACGCGAACCAACAGGTATTGATAAATTAATTTTTTCGAGGACCAGATGTTCACTCCCTCGATAGGAAAAACTAACGTTGTTTAACTCAATTAAACGACTAGGCATCACTCCATACGGCGATGGAACGCCCGCATCACCGAGCGACAGCCTTCCGGGTCGCATCTTTAACAACTCCAGAGCATCTTTGACGTCAGGAAGTCCACCCCTCAACTTGTTAACGCTACGAAAAACAGTCTGCAAAGGCCCAGTAATTCGGAGCAGAACAACCAACACCGTGGCCAAATCTGGCAACGCATCACGCAAACTGCTGCCATCGCCCGACGCTATAGCAGGCGCAAGTCCTACAATAAAAATAATCGTGATCCCAGCAGGTTCAATGACGAATCGCGGGACGTTTGGGAGCAGACTTGAAATTCGCTCATTACGCTTAGCCAGAGCTCCTTCTTGGGCGAAACGATCAACAAAATAATTGTGGGAAGAATAAAGCTGAACATCTCTAATTGACCGAATTGACTCTGAAAAAATAATTTTCAACCTTCTTGTGTATCGATTTTTTTGTCGCAATGCAAGCCTTAAATAAGGAGTGATTATGCGTGAAGACAAAACATAAGAGGCCAACAGGAGAGCAAAGACAAGAAGGGAGGAGGCCCCTAAAACAAAGAATACTCCAATCAATAAGGCCAATACTGAAACAAGATTGCCTGAAATCGTAATGATTGGAGTAATAACAGTACCTGTGACCCGCGAAAGAATACGATTAAAGCGTTCAGACAAAACCGCTGTGCGCTTATTCATGAAAAACTCATATTGCTGCAACATCAGATTTTTGTAGACCTTATTAACAAGATCTGACCAAATCTCTGCAGTCAGCAATGATTCCAATAAGGCCACTCCAAAGCGCATACCTGAAGCCAACCAATATGCAGCGATGAGAAGAGCAACAATCCAGCCCGACTGATCGAGCAGGCCTCCACCGAAAAAACGAATACCAGGTATTTGATCACCGAGTTTTGCACCTGCAAGCAAACCTACTAAGCGTGCAAGCAATCCAATTAACAAAATATCAATGAGCCCCTGAACCAGAGATGCCAGCAGAACAAGAATGAGATAACGAAGACGCTTCGAAGGAAGTTCTTGGAGCAGCAGCTTCAGTTCATTCCAAGTCTGACTTTTCAGGTGCATGAACAACGCTGCAAACGGCTGCCGTTTAGGCGAATGCCCAACATGAATTTAATTGATTAAAGACTGTTCACTGCTTCGATCCGCTTTGCTGCAGCCAGCCGGGCAACCGATTGACCACCTTCGTTTGCAGTGCCTGGATCCTCTGGTGCCATCTCAAACGGCGCGTTGAGGGAGAGCGAAGAACTAGGTCAGAGGTCTTAGCCAAGCCAGGAGTTAGGCCAGCAGCCAGACCAATCGAGTCGATCCAGAACAATGTTTGCTCCCATCGCTCTAGCCAATGGACTTCCGATACCTGCTCAAGAAGAGCCTCTAATTGATCTGGAGGAGGAAGCCAGGCCAACGGATCCTGAACAGCTGCCTGGATGCGATTGAGATCGTTGTTCAACGTCCCCTGACCAATCTGATAGGCGGTGTCACCGGGAGTGAGTAAGTCAGCCAAGGCGTGGTTGAAGCTACTGAACACAATGCAGCCACAGGCCAGTGCTTCCAAAGGCGGAAGCCCGAAGCCCTCACTCACTCCCCGGCCACGCCAATACTCAGCGGAGTCGTAGAGGTAAACGGTGGCGCTGTTAAACAGCGCCACAAGATCGTCCACCCAGCCGTCTTGCACTTCAACGCGCAACCCTCGAGCTCTGAGCTCTGGAACGAGCTGCTTGAGGACATAAGGACTGCTCTTCCTCTTCTGCACCAGCACTTGAATCGGTCGTGGGTCCGATCCCCTGATCTGGGTCTTCTGTCTGGCGCCGCGATCAATCCACTGAGGTTCGAGGGCATTCGGCACCCATGCCAGCGGATTCCGCGGAGCTCGATCACCCCAATAACCAAGGGTGTTACGGCTGACGGCGATCACCGGGACACCAGGCGGCAAATCAAATCCATACCCACTGCTATGGGCCTGATACACCGCAAGTCGACCACGCAAACGCTTCAAGAGGCCGGGAACATCAAACCCCCAGCTCACGAGCCACATGACCTCGCCGGGTGCATCCTCTTGATCAAGAAGGTCGTCAAGAAAGGGATGCGATTGCTCCCGAGCCCGATAGGTCACGACCTCCGTGGGACGCAACTGCGACAGCAAACGGGCCGTCTGCAGCGCAACGCTTAATCCGCCACAACGAAAACGGGGCCCGGTGCCTGGCACCAGAACCCGTATCGATGTGAACGATCTTGAGGAGTGTTGAATGCCTTCCTCGCTGAACACCTAGGCCGCAGCGGTCTCAGTGCTACCCGTGCGCTGACGGCGCGTGAGGAAACCAAACAGAACCTTGCCGATGGCAGCAACAAGATTGCCCTCAAGCTCCTGGAACATTTTCATGTTCAGGTGAAACGCCTGATTGGCCTCTTCGACGATGCGATCGGCTGTGGGCTGGTCGATCGGCAAGGTATCCATCGCAGAGCGATAGGTGGTCTTGAAAGCTTTTTCGTCCGCGATTTCTGGGAACACATAAAAGTGCAAGCCATCATCGGTGGGGTTGTTCATCGCCTTCTGAGCAATGTTCTTCAGGATCTGCCCACCTGAGAGATCACCTAAGTAGCGAGTGTAGTGATGACCCACCAACAACTCAGGAGCTGTCTGAGCCACTTCGCGAATCCGAGCGACGTACTCCGTCGCTGCGGGAGAGGCTTCGATCTGTTGCCGCCATTCAGGGCCGAAATAGAAAGCCAGGTCTTCCTCGAGGGCGGTGACGCGATCGAGCTGCTCAAAGGCAATCGGGGCCAACACGGGGTGCTCCTTGAGTCGATGCATCTCCTCTTCCATGGCTTCATAAACAAAGAAGAGGTCTGCCACCAACTTGCGATAGCTCAGCTTGTCCACCACACCCTTCAGGAAGCAGCTCACGAAGCCGGTGTTCTCGGCCATGGTGTGTGACTTTTTCGTTCCTTCCCGGAGCTGGGTAGCCAGAGCGACTGACATAAGAATGCAATACGAAGCGATTGAAAGACCTTAAATTCAGTT
>NZ_JAKUHK010000052.1:0-9254 GCF_023630655.1 Synechococcus sp. MU1655
CACTGCTGGGGTTTGGTATCAATCAGGCGTGAGTGCCTTGTGGTGGTTCAGACTTGCTTTCTGTATCACGAGTCTCCCATCGCAGGCCATGTCGATCCTTTGGCGTCATACGGAGCTCCTCAGCAAGTCCTCGCTGTCTATCCGGCAATTGTTTCCTGTTGCGTTTTCTTTCAGCCATGCTGCTGATTGTTGGCTTTGCGCCGGTCAGTTGAACAGTCCATTCCTTCTGATGACTGCTCCAGACCACTGACAAGCCCGAGATTTTTGTCGTTTACTGCTGATTGAATGTCTGTGCTCAGTGTGTTCGACGGTTCATCAAGAGCCTTGGAGATCGTTCGGATCGTCTCGCGCCATGAGTGGTCGTTTCTCTCTCAGCTCCTCAACCGTGGCGATGCCTCTGAAACGCGGCTGCCCTTGCCTTCGGTGCTGTGCAACATCCTGACGGAGTTGGGACCTGTGTACGTGAAGTTGGGCCAGCTGTTGAGTACGCGCCCCGACCTTCTGGGGGAAGACTACATCGAGGCATTGAGCCAATTGCAGGCCGATGTTCCGGCTGTGTCCTGGGAGCAATTGAGACCTCAACTGGAGCAAGAATTGGGCTGCTCTGTTGACAAGGCGTTCTCAACGTTCACCGACACGCCGATTGCGGCTGGAAGTGTGGGGCAGGTGTACAAAGCAACCTTGCCTGAGCTCGGTGCCGTAGCGGTGAAGGTGTTGAGGCCAGGGATCGCTGCCCAGGTGGAAGAAGACGGTCGCTTGTTGCGCAAGATTGCCGCCCTCGCTGCAGCTACGTCTCTCGGTGGTTTGTACGACTTCGTGGGTCTTGCTGATCAGGTTCTTGAGGCTTTGGTGCGGGAGCTCGATTTCAGGATTGAGGCCTCCAATACCTTGCGTCTGCAGCGCAGTTTGGAACAGTCGAGTTTCGTTCCTGACGCTCAAATTCGTCTGCCCCAAGTGGTGCAGCGGTTGTCGAGCCGCAGCGTGCTCGTGCTCGAGTGGATCGAAGGTGCATCAATCCTCAGCCCTGAAGCTCACGATGCTCTCGAGGCTGGGCCTGGATTGGTGGCAACCACCACGGCGTTGCTTGGCGCCTTTGTGGAGCAGTACTTCGTGGAGGGTTTTTTTCATGCGGATCCCCATCCCGGCAATCTCAAAGTTTTGGCCGATGGCAAGGTGATCCTGCTCGATGCGGGAATGGTGGGTCAGTTCGATCCACGCACCCGCAGCAACTTGCTGGATCTGGTCTTGGCACTCATTAACCAGGACGGAGCCAGGGCAACGGATGTGTTGGAGCAAATTGCGCCACCGGCTCGGGGGGTGAAAGTGGATCGTCAGCATTTGCAACGGCAGCTTGATCAGCTGATTGCCAGGAGTTTTTCCAAGCCACTGGAGGAACTGAATTTCGCCCTGTTCCTCGCCGCCTTGCTGCAGCTGGCGAATCGCTCTGGATTACGGGTTCCGGGAACCCTTGGCCTGTTTGTGAAATCGGTCACCAACTTGGAGGGTGTAGGCAATTCTTTGAACCCGGCGTTTAGTTTCACTGGAGAGATGCAGCCCTTGGTGGCTCAACTGCTTGCCCGTGCCGTGATGCTGCCTCAAGAGCGGCTCATGCAGTTTGGCCTTGATTTGCGCAACCTCACGATTGATTCCCCGCGTCAGCTGAGTCAGCTGTTGCGGCGCTTCAGTAGTGACGACTTGGTGTTTGCCATTCAGCTGGAGGGGCTTGACGCCATGCGCGCCAGCTTGGACCGGATGTCGCAGCGGGTGTCATTGGCGATTCTTGTGGCATCGCTATTGCTAAGTGCCACGGTGATGGCCACCTTGGCCCAACAACCTTTGCTGAGGGAGGTCAGCGAGGGGTTATTTATTGGAGCCACATTGTTTGGTCTCTGGCTGATTGTGTCCTTGCTGCGCTCTAGTCGTCGATGAGTGCGATTCGGAGGAGGCGCGTTGGCTTGTTGCTAACGAAGCCAAGGGTATTTGAGTCCAAAGAGATCCAGTTGATCCATCACGAGTTTGTTGATGGTGCGACCGAGCACAACCTGTGGTTCGTCGGCACGAATTGGGATAACAGGGTGTTGAAGGGTTTGAGACTGCGTTGTTCCCGAGATGATCTTGCGTTTGAGCAGTGAATTTCCGGCTTCTAAACCACACACATAGGCACGCTCCTGGCAGAGCCCTTTGGCGCCGAATTCCCGATCTCCCATCCGTACCCAATCGCCAGCGCAGACGATCGAGGCGATCGACGTCTCCAGCGGTGGTCGCTGCTTGAAACTTCCCGGTGAAAACAGTGATACCGACCCCGGATAACGCCGCACCTCCTGATCCACCACCTGCGCTCTGCGGAAGTCTGACTGCACCATCGGCAACAACTCCTGCATGAGGCAATCGACAACCGCCTGATCGCTGAGTTCAGCAATTGCCGTGGCGTTATAGAAGTCGCTTGCTACCACAGAGCCCTGCACTGGATCAGCACCCCAGAGCTCCCGTTCCGTTTCCGGTTGCAGCTGATCGAGCATGAAGAAGGTGGCGCCGGATCCCTGAAGCGCCTGGAAACGTGACAACACATTGGCGGGATCGGCAACCTTCACCCTGCGATCAAGCCACAAGCGCACGGATACCACATCAATAGCGCCGAGATTGCCGGCCCGCACCAGCTCCGGGGATAGAGCCGCGCACTCCGGTGAGTTGGCCATCAGTGCCCCCATCCCCTTGGCGCCCACCGCCAGCACCACGGCATCGACATCGTTGATCACAGCGCTGCGGCCCGTGGCTACCGAGCGGGTCTCAACCGACGTCACCATTGTCCCATTTCGGGAGACGTTCAGACGCGTTGCCAACGTTCCCCCGACGACTTCCAGATGATGTTGGTGACGCAAGCGCTGACTGAGCGGAGCCAAGAGTTGCTCTGCGATGCTCTTGCGCCTGATCCAGCGCACATCAAATGAATCCTGATGGGCCAGTGCGTAGTAGTACAGCAACTCCATCGTCACCGCCGCTGAGAGCTCCTCAGGTGGCTTGAACAGGCCCACCAGCAGGATCGGACGGAGGAACTCATCGATCATCCGATCACTGATTTTCAACTGCTTGAACAGCGTCAGTGCATCGATGCCGTCGTACTGCTGGTACACCGCATCGTTGCGGTTTAAATCGAGCATGGCGACCAGCAGCCCGGCGATGCTGAGTCGATCGGCTACCGGCAACCGCTTGAAGTTGTTGATCGTGGCGAAGGCCTGGCCGAGAGGGCTGGGTAGCTGTGGGCCATCACCGAACACCGGAGCTTTGGCTTCCAGGCCGTTGGGGGACCAGAAGGCGCTGGTGGTGAACTCGGTGAAACGATTGCCGAGTCTGAGTTCTTTCGTAAGGGCATTGATGTTGGGGTAGTCCTTCCAAAACCCCCGCGTGCCGGCCTCGAATGGTTTGCCGCTGGGGGTGGAGAGCGGCGTGCTGCCCGTTGGATCGTTGATTCCGTCGATCAAGGTCACCCGAACCCCAGCCTCGCAAAGGGACTTCGCGGCCCCCCAGCCAGCCCATCCCGCTCCAACTACAACCACATGGGAGGGGGTGTCGCTTGGCATCTCTCGGACTTGCCTCAGGTTGTGGTCTGAACGCTAAGTAGGCCTGGCGATGGGCCGGCCTTGGCTTCAAAAAACAACCTCACGCAGCTGGCAGTGGATTTTTCTCATAAAGTGATCCCGTTCTGTTGAAATGCGATCGGTGCCCAGAGTCGGACTGATCGTGAATGACGGAAAGTCGCTCGCCGTCGAGACTGCTCAGACCATTCAGGAGCGTCTGGAGCTTGCCGGCCATGACGTGTTTCGGGCCAGCAGTTCTGGAGGGATGGTGGGTTTCGCTAACCCCGATCAGCACTTGCGAATGCTGGGGTACAACGCCTGTGTGCCCGAGGGGTTTGATGACTCGATGGTGCTGGCGATTGTGTTGGGAGGCGATGGCACGGTCCTGTCGGCTGCCCGTCAAACGGCACCTATTGGTGTGCCGATTCTGACGATCAACACTGGCCATCTAGGCTTTCTTGCAGAGGCCTATTTGGGTGATCTTGATAAGGCTCTCGCGCAGATCCTTACCGATCGCTGGACGATCGAGGAGCGCGCCAACATGGTCGTGAGCGTGATGCGCGGAGACCAAAGGCGCTGGGAAGCCCTGTCTCTTAACGAAATGGCGTTGCACCGTGAGCCACTCACCAGCATGTGTCATTTCGAAATTGCGATCGGCAGGCATGCGCCCGTAGATATCTCTGCTGATGGGGTGATCCTGTCAACACCCACCGGATCCACGGCCTACGCCCTGAGCGCCGGTGGACCCGTGATCACCCCCGATTGTCCGGTGTTGCAGCTCACCCCAATTGCAGCCCATTCCTTGGCCTCGCGTGCGCTTGTCTTTAGTGATCAAGAACCGGTCACGGTGTTTCCCGCCACTCCCGAACGCTTGATGATGGTGGTGGATGGAAGTGCTGGCTGTTACGTCTGGCCGGAAGATCGGCTGCTGACTAAAAGCTGCAATGGTGCTATTTCCAGCCCCCCACTCCAACGATGGATAGCCCGAAGCCTCGAGGCGATCTTTGAGGTGCAGGGCCTCAGCACCAACCAGCAACAGCACTCCCTGCTCATTCATGGACGATCAGGCTTCGCCACATGGGGCAGTCCCCAGCCCAGCTTGTTGCGCAAGACCTGGAAAAACTCGTGGTCGGATAAGCGCACAAAGCGCACGGGATGGTCACTACGCCGGATCAGCACCCGATCTTCCGGCCAGACGTAACAGCCAGCACTTCCATCCACCACCATCATCAAGCGTTCGGGAGTGGCGGGGAACACCGTGACCGGTTCTTGATCACTAAAGACAAGCGCACGCGAGGCCAAGGAATGGGCTGCAATTGGGGTGAGCTGCAACACCGGACAATCGGGGGTGATCACGGGTCCACCGGCGCTCAGGGCGTAGGCCGTGGATCCGGTGGGTGTTGACAGGATCACCCCATCAGCAGAGATATCTACGGGCGCATGCCTGCCGATCGCAATTTCGAAATGACACATGCTGGTGAGTGGCTCACGGTGCAACGCCATTTCGTTAAGAGACAGGGCTTCCCAGCGCCTTTGGTCTCCGCGCATCACGCTCACGACCATGTTGGCGCGCTCCTCGATCGTCCAGCGATCGGTAAGGATCTGCGCGAGAGCCTTATCAAGATCACCCAAATAGGCCTCTGCAAGAAAGCCTAGATGGCCAGTGTTGATCGTCAGAATCGGCACACCAATAGGTGCCGTTTGACGGGCAGCCGACAGGACCGTGCCATCGCCTCCCAACACAATCGCCAGCACCATCGAGTCATCAAACCCCTCGGGCACACAGGCGTTGTACCCCAGCATTCGCAAGTGCTGATCGGGGTTAGCGAAACCCACCATCCCTCCAGAACTGCTGGCCCGAAACACGTCATGGCCGGCAAGCTCCAGACGCTCCTGAATGGTCTGAGCAGTCTGGACGGCGAGCGCCTTTCCGTCATTCACGATCAGTCCGACTCTGGGCACGGATCGCATTTCAACAGAACGGGATCACTTTATGAGAAAAATCCACTGCCAGCTGCGTGAGGTTGTTTTTTGAAGCCAAGGCCGGCCCATCGCCAGGCCTACTTAGCGTTCAGACCACAACCTGAGGCAAGTCCGAGAGATGCCAAGCGACACCCCCTCCCATGTGGTTGTAGTTGGAGCGGGATGGGCTGGCTGGGGGGCCGCGAAGTCCCTTTGCGAGGCTGGGGTTCGGGTGACCTTGATCGACGGAATCAACGATCCAACGGGCAGCACGCCGCTCTCCACCCCCAGCGGCAAACCATTCGAGGCCGGCACGCGGGGGTTTTGGAAGGACTACCCCAACATCAATGCCCTTACGAAAGAACTCAGACTCGGCAATCGTTTCACCGAGTTCACCACCAGCGCCTTCTGGTCCCCCAACGGCCTGGAAGCCAAAGCTCCGGTGTTCGGTGATGGCCCACAGCTACCCAGCCCTCTCGGCCAGGCCTTCGCCACGATCAACAACTTCAAGCGGTTGCCGGTAGCCGATCGACTCAGCATCGCCGGGCTGCTGGTCGCCATGCTCGATTTAAACCGCAACGATGCGGTGTACCAGCAGTACGACGGCATCGATGCACTGACGCTGTTCAAGCAGTTGAAAATCAGTGATCGGATGATCGATGAGTTCCTCCGTCCGATCCTGCTGGTGGGCCTGTTCAAGCCACCTGAGGAGCTCTCAGCGGCGGTGACGATGGAGTTGCTGTACTACTACGCACTGGCCCATCAGGATTCATTTGATGTGCGCTGGATCAGGCGCAAGAGCATCGCAGAGCAACTCTTGGCTCCGCTCAGTCAGCGCTTGCGTCACCAACATCATCTGGAAGTCGTCGGGGGAACGTTGGCAACGCGTCTGAACGTCTCCCGAAATGGGACAATGGTGACGTCGGTTGAGACCCGCTCGGTAGCCACGGGCCGCAGCGCTGTGATCAACGATGTCGATGCCGTGGTGCTGGCGGTGGGCGCCAAGGGGATGGGGGCACTGATGGCCAACTCACCGGAGTGCGCGGCTCTATCCCCGGAGCTGGTGCGGGCCGGCAATCTCGGCGCTATTGATGTGGTATCCGTGCGCTTGTGGCTTGATCGCAGGGTGAAGGTTGCCGATCCCGCCAATGTGTTGTCACGTTTCCAGGCGCTTCAGGGATCCGGCGCCACCTTCTTCATGCTCGATCAGCTGCAACCGGAAACGGAACGGGAGCTCTGGGGTGCTGATCCAGTGCAGGGCTCTGTGGTAGCAAGCGACTTCTATAACGCCACGGCAATTGCTGAACTCAGCGATCAGGCGGTTGTCGATTGCCTCATGCAGGAGTTGTTGCCGATGGTGCAGTCAGACTTCCGCAGAGCGCAGGTGGTGGATCAGGAGGTGCGGCGTTATCCGGGGTCGGTATCACTGTTTTCACCGGGAAGTTTCAAGCAGCGACCACCGCTGGAGACGTCGATCGCCTCGATCGTCTGCGCTGGCGATTGGGTACGGATGGGAGATCGGGAATTCGGCGCCAAAGGGCTCTGCCAGGAGCGTGCCTATGTGTGTGGTTTAGAAGCCGGAAATTCACTGCTCAAACGCAAGATCATCTCGGGAACAACGCAGTCTCAAACCCTTCAACACCCTGTTATCCCAATTCGTGCCGACGAACCACAGGTTGTGCTCGGTCGCACCATCAACAAACTCGTGATGGATCAACTGGATCTCTTTGGACTCAAATACCCTTGGCTTCGTTAGCAACAAGCCAACGCGCCTCCTCCGAATCGCACTCATCGACGACTAGAGCGCAGCAAGGACACAATCAGCCAGAGACCAAACAATGTGGCTCCAATAAATAACCCCTCGCTGACCTCCCTCAGCAAAGGTTGTTGGGCCAAGGTGGCCATCACCGTGGCACTTAGCAATAGCGATGCCACAAGAATCGCCAATGACACCCGCTGCGACATCCGGTCCAAGCTGGCGCGCATGGCGTCAAGCCCCTCCAGCTGAATGGCAAACACCAAGTCGTCACTACTGAAGCGCCGCAACAGCTGACTCAGCTGACGCGGGGAATCAATCGTGAGGTTGCGCAAATCAAGGCCAAACTGCATGAGCCGCTCTTGAGGCAGCATCACGGCACGGGCAAGCAGTTGAGCCACCAAGGGCTGCATCTCTCCAGTGAAACTAAACGCCGGGTTCAAAGAATTGCCTACACCCTCCAAGTTGGTGACCGATTTCACAAACAGGCCAAGGGTTCCCGGAACCCGTAATCCAGAGCGATTCGCCAGCTGCAGCAAGGCGGCGAGGAACAGGGCGAAATTCAGTTCCTCCAGTGGCTTGGAAAAACTCCTGGCAATCAGCTGATCAAGCTGCCGTTGCAAATGCTGACGATCCACTTTCACCCCCCGAGCCGGTGGCGCAATTTGCTCCAACACATCCGTTGCCCTGGCTCCGTCCTGGTTAATGAGTGCCAAGACCAGATCCAGCAAGTTGCTGCGGGTGCGTGGATCGAACTGACCCACCATTCCCGCATCGAGCAGGATCACCTTGCCATCGGCCAAAACTTTGAGATTGCCGGGATGGGGATCCGCATGAAAAAAACCCTCCACGAAGTACTGCTCCACAAAGGCGCCAAGCAACGCCGTGGTGGTTGCCACCAATCCAGGCCCAGCCTCGAGAGCATCGTGAGCTTCAGGGCTGAGGATTGATGCACCTTCGATCCACTCGAGCACGAGCACGCTGCGGCTCGACAACCGCTGCACCACTTGGGGCAGACGAATTTGAGCGTCAGGAACGAAACTCGACTGTTCCAAACTGCGCTGCAGACGCAAGGTATTGGAGGCCTCAATCCTGAAATCGAGCTCCCGCACCAAAGCCTCAAGAACCTGATCAGCAAGACCCACGAAGTCGTACAAACCACCGAGAGACGTAGCTGCAGCGAGGGCGGCAATCTTGCGCAACAAGCGACCGTCTTCTTCCACCTGGGCAGCGATCCCTGGCCTCAACACCTTCACCGCTACGGCACCGAGCTCAGGCAAGGTTGCTTTGTACACCTGCCCCACACTTCCAGCCGCAATCGGCGTGTCGGTGAACGTTGAGAACGCCTTGTCAACAGAGCAGCCCAATTCTTGCTCCAGTTGAGGTCTCAATTGCTCCCAGGACACAGCCGGAACATCGGCCTGCAATTGGCTCAATGCCTCGATGTAGTCTTCCCCCAGAAGGTCGGGGCGCGTACTCAACAGCTGGCCCAACTTCACGTACACAGGTCCCAACTCCGTCAGGATGTTGCACAGCACCGAAGGCAAGGGCAGCCGCGTTTCAGAGGCATCGCCACGGTTGAGGAGCTGAGAGAGAAACGACCACTCATGGCGCGAGACGATCCGAACGATCTCCAAGGCTCTTGATGAACCGTCGAACACACTGAGCACAGACATTCAATCAGCAGTAAACGACAAAAATCTCGGGCTTGTCAGTGGTCTGGAGCAGTCATCAGAAGGAATGGACTGTTCAACTGACCGGCGCAAAGCCAACAATCAGCAGCATGGCTGAAAGAAAACGCAACAGGAAACAATTGCCGGATAGACAGCGAGGACTTGCTGAGGAGCTCCGTATGACGCCAAAGGATCGACATGGCCTGCGATGGGAGACTCGTGATACAGAAAGCAAGTCTGAACCACCACAAGGCACTCACGCCTGATTGATACCAAACCCCAGCAGTG
>NZ_JAKUHK010000053.1:0-9221 GCF_023630655.1 Synechococcus sp. MU1655
GACGCACACCCAGCGCCATCGCCTCGGCCACTGGCGCACTCACGGCACCGTGCTGCTCGAGCAGCGGTTCAGGCACGGATAACAGATCACGCTTGACGGCATTGGCATAGGAGATCACCCCGCCAAGCATCACGGAAGACGCTCCAGGCACCGCTGTGAGCTGAGCGCCTAACCCCCCACCCGTGCAGGATTCCGCCACAGACAGAGTTTGACCTGCTTGCCCAAGCCGCTTCAACACAACAGAGGCGAGCGAATCTTGATCCACGCCAAAGCAAAGGTTGCCCGTGCGCTGGCGCAACGCCTGCTCGGTTTGATCCACCAGCACCCAAGCCTTCGAAGGTTCATCTGCACAAGCCGTAATCCTGAGCTTCACCTCGCCGCGGCCGGCATAGGGCGCAACGGTGGGGTTGTCCCCTTCCAGCAGATCAGCCACCTGTTCGGCCAACGTGGATTCGCCGATTCCCCAGAAATGCAGCAAACGGCTCACAAACACACCTTGGGAAAGCCCAGACGAGCGAAACCAGGGCGCGGCCGTGGCCTTCCACATCGCTTTCATCTCACTGGGTACTCCAGGAAACGTGAGCAAGGTGAATCCAGGTACCGGGGTCCAAATCATGCCGGGAGCTGTTCCCGTTGGATTCCATAAAACCTCAGCGCCAACAGGCAAGAGCGCCTGACGACGGGTTTCAGGGCCAGGGGTGCGACCGCGGCTACGGGCTTTCTCTTCAATGTCAGACCAAACGTCGGCTCGCTCTTTCAAAGGAACAGAAAACGCAGCTGCAATCGCCTCCGTGGTGAGATCATCGGGGGTTGGTCCAAGCCCACCGGTCACGATCAACACGTTGGAGCGTTGCGCAATCTCCTGAATCAGGGCAATCAAACGATCGCGGTTGTCGCCCACAACGGTTTGGCGAAAATGAGGGAGGCCCAGAGAGGCAAGTTCCTCGGACAGCCAACGGGCATTGCCGTTGAGGATGTTGCCAAGCAGGAGCTCCGTCCCAACACAGAGAATCTCAACACCAGAGCGCTCCAAGCGATCAGCCATGGCGGTCAGGGGCTGACGGGTCGAGATGTGAAGGTTCAATCGCCGCTTCGAGATGACGCTGTCGATTGATGGTCACCACCGTGGCAACAAGGATCGCCGTCGCAAGCCCAAGCCAAAGAAAACGCATTTCCACGTTGGCAACCACCATGGCCAACGACGCCAACCACTGCGTGAAAACGTAGATCAAAACGACCGTGCGTCGATGGCTAAAGCCAGCACGAAGAAGGCGGTGATGGAGATGGCGACGATCTGGATAAAAAGGAGAGTGACCATCGCTGAGACGCCCCATGATCACAGCCGACATATCGGCCAAGGGCAGCGAAAGAATCAACAACGGCAGCAACAGGCTCACCGTTGTCAACCCTTTCGCCGGGCCCACAATGCTGACGGCGGCCAGGGTGAACCCTAAGAAATACGATCCGCCATCACCCATAAAAATGCGCGCTGGATTGAAGTTGTGGCGGAGGAAGCCAAGACAACTTCCAGCTAACGCTGCAGCAAGAAAAGCCGCCGCCGGCTGATGGAGCGAAAAACTGACCGACACCAAGCCAATCGCTGCGATCCCAGCAACACCTGCGGCCAAACCATCAAGACCGTCGAGCCAGTTGATCGCATTGGTGATCCCCACCAGCCAAATCACCGTGGCGACCAAGCTGAGAAAATCAGGAAGCAGCAAGGCTTCAGAGCTGCTTGCTAACCAGGGCAGATCAATCGCTCCAATCCGAACACCCTGAGACCAAACCACCACCGAAACAGCGATCTGACCCGCCAAGCGCGGCCAAGGTGAGAGGGCGAATAGATCGTCAGCAAGACCGATGAAGAAAAAGCAGAGAGACCCCGCAAGCGTGGTCCAGATCAGCTGATCACGGGCCGGAGCCAACAGGCCAAACCCACCCATCCACCACGTCACCCCAAGGGACAAACAAAAGCCCAGCACGAGGGCGATGCCCCCCAATCGCACCATGGGGGTGGTGTGCTGTTTACGCGAATCGGGCTGATCCGTGAGACCTAATCTCAAACCCAGCCCGCGGACTAGGGGGACGAGCAGCGTTGTAATGACAGCAGCGGCCACCAGACTCGCCGAAGCGACTGCGAGAGGAGTACTCGCGAACGTCACAAAAAACTCCGGCGAAAGGTCACCAAACAGGATCTTTTAGAAGCGAATCTTAGGCAGAAAAAAGCTGAAGGACACGCCGCTTAAGACCCTCAAGCGAGAGCCGGTTCCAAAGCCGGGGCATAGAGCGGAAACCGCTTGCAAAGATCACTAACTCGCTCCAAACAACGCGCCTGAATGGCGTCATCTTCAGGGTTCTGAAGGCGATCAGCGATCACATCAGCAACCTCTTGAAAGGCCTGCTCGTCGAAGCCACGGGTGGTGAGAGCAGCCGTTCCCAAACGCAAACCACTCGTCACGAAAGGGGACTCCGGATCAAAGGGAACCGTGTTCTTGTTGGCTGTGATGTGCACATCACTCACCAACAGATCAGCCACCTTGCCGGTCATCCCGATGCTGCGCAAATCCAAAAGCACCACATGGTTATCGGTCCCACCACTCACCACATCAATCTTTCGCTCCTGAAGACGGGCCGCAAGGGCCTGAGCATTGGCAACAACCTGACGGCTATAGGCCTTGAAATCAGGCTGCAACGCTTCGCCGAACGCCACAGCTTTGGCTGCAATCACGTGTTCAAGCGGTCCACCTTGCGACCCTGGAAAGACCGCCTTGTCAAATCGACGCGCGAACTCTGCATCGCGACACAGGATCAAGCCACCACGGGGGCCGCGCAGGGTTTTGTGCGTGGTGGTGGTCACAACATCACAGTGAGGCACTGGACTTGCATGCACTCCAGCCGCCACGAGGCCGGCGATATGGGCCATGTCTGCCAACAGGTAGGCACCCACTTCATCCGCAATGGAACGGAACGCGGCGAAGTCAATCGAGCGCGGGTAAGCCGAGTATCCACAAATCATCAGCTTGGGCTTGTGCTCAAGAGCCAGCTTGCGGATGGCCTCCATGTCGAGGCGCTGAGTCTCTTTGTCAACGCCGTACTGAACCACGTTGAACCACTTGCCACTGACATTCACCGGTGAGCCATGGGTGAGATGCCCCCCATGACTGAGGTCCATCCCAAGAATCGTGTCACCCGGCTGAAGCAAGGCAAGAAACACAGCGAAGTTCGCCTGAGCGCCGCTATGGGGCTGAACATTCGCCCAAGCCGCATCAAACAGCTCCTTGGCCCGCGTGATTGCCAATTCTTCGATCGCATCCACGTGCTCACAGCCGCCGTAATAACGCTTATGGGGCAACCCCTCGGCGTATTTATTGGTGAGAACCGATCCCTGAGCCTCCATCACCGCCTTGGAGGTGAAGTTCTCCGATGCAATCAACTCAAGATGTGTCTCCTGACGCATCTGCTCTTGATCGATCAAACCAGCAATGGCAGGGTCTGCAGCCTTCAACGATGCATTAATCGGGGCTGCGGAGCGATCTGTCATGCGTTTCAAATTTCAATGCACGAATCGTAGGGAAGAGGTCCCTTCAACATACGAATCTTCAAAAAAAAACTGCCTTGTTGGCAGTTTTCAAAAGCGCGCCTGGAGAGATTCGAACTCCCGACCCTCTGATCCGTAGTCAGATGCTCTAATCCGCTGAGCTACAAGCGCTTGGAAGCCACCATCTGACCGTATCGAGGCACCCTTCGTCAACCAGTGGCCATCACAACACGTCAAAATCAAAGAAGTCACGAGGGTCATCTCCCATGCCGCTCCGCTGGTACGGACCCGCCGATCCGAACAATGCCACCTATCGGCATTTCAACAGGGTGGTTAATTTCTGCCTCCACGCCGGTGGATTTGCCGCTGTCAATAGCGGCCTCTGGTTCGTGCAAGAGATGCGTCACCCCTGGAGCCACCTCGACCTGTGGAGTGAAGCTTGGTTGGGGGTGTTAATTGTTCACCTGCTGGTCGTGATCCGACTCCGCCCTGGCAAAGACGCAGACAAAGACGAGAGCTGAGTCAGCATGCAATCAGCCGTTCCGACTCCACAACGATGACTCTGGACTCAGCTGATCTACGCGCCCTCACCTCAACACTGGCGGACCGTCTTTACATCCAAGTGGCTGGATGGCACTTGTATTTAGGAGATGCCGGCTTAGCCGAAACCCTTGCGATTGAATGCAGCGCTCTACTCGACCAAGGCGCCGTTGTGGCTGCACGACAAGCGCTGGAGGCCGTTCAAGTGCCGATTGGGGGAGGAACTGCGCGATTACCGATGGCACGTCTGTTGCCGTCCTCTCAACTTTCGGACCTCGAGGAGATTCTCGAAGGACACTGCCGATAAGGTTGAAACGTTGTTGGACTCTGCCGTGCTGATCATCGAGGTCACCAACGCCCGCGATGTGGTCCGGCAACGGATCGGCCGCCTTGGCGAACGCTTGATCGGGAAGGTTGTCGATCCCGAAGCCCAGGTTGAGAAAGCTCTCATCCAGGAAATGGAAACCGCCTTTCGCGACTTTGGAATCGAAGCGCGCATTCTTTCGGTGCAAGGCCCCCAGCTCGTTGGTCGACAACAGCTCGAGTTACCGATCCAGGTGCGGGAAGACCGAGAGGTCCGTCTCAACGACGAGTGAAGCGTCGCGTCAGGCCTTGGCTGATCTCACAAACCTCTTGAACGTTGAACGCTTGACCCAACGCCATAAACACCAGAACCCCCAGAGATCCCGAAAGGCCGACCTGCAGGAGGCGGCCCACAAGATCAACAGGCCAACGCACCCCTTGGCTCAAGCCCCAGGCAACGATCCCAGCGCCTATGGCTGCAACCGTTAAGCGCAAACCATCCATGCCCCAGCGTCTCAACGGCAACACTTTGAGGCGATGCTGCAGGGCCAACAAGAGGGCGACGCAGGTCAGCACGTTGATCACAACGGTGGCCAGCACCAACCCCGCTGCACCGAAATTGAAGGGAAGCTGAGGGCCCCAAGGCGTTGGGCCACCCACCAGCGCCCAGTCGAACACCACATTGAGTCCAATGCCGATGACCGAAAGGCGAAAGGGTGTGGTGCCGTCGCCCAAGGCGTAAAACACGCGCACCAAAACGTCTCGGCCGAGATAGGCCGGCATGCCAAGTCCATAGGCCATTAGCAAGCCCGTCACGAGCTCCACCGCACCTTGGTTGAACGCACCGCGTTCGTAAACCAAAGCCACAATTGGTGAGGCGAGAGCCAGAAACAAGGCCCCAAGGGGAAGCATCGACGCCGTTGACAACATCAAACCCTGACGGATTCGAGCAATCAGCTCCGGGCGATCTTGCGCAGCCGTGAGACGGGAAAAGGTTGGCAGCAGCGGCACCAACAAAGCATTGGAAATCAACCCCAGCGGCGTTTGAACCAACAAATTGGCGTAACCAAGCCCAGCCGCTGCTCCCAGCAAGCCCGAAGCAAAAAACAAATCGGTAAACACATTGATCTGCAACATTCCCGACGACAGGGTGGCTGGGCCCATCACCTGCCAAACCTCTTGAACCCCGGGATGGCGCCAATCCCAGGCGAGACGCAACTGAACCAGTCCCTGCTTCATCAGGGCAGGCAGCTGCAGAAGCCATTGCAGAAAGGCACCGACCAGGGTGGATAACGCCAACACCACCCCTCCCCAGAGCGCGAGAGAGGGAGTTGAGATTGCGGATCCCGCCTGCCACCAGAGCAAACCGATCCCCACGATGAGGGCGAGGCTGGACATCAACGGCGAAATCGCCGGGATCCAGAACTCATCAGCAGCATTGAGCGATCCAAAGCCAAGGCCGATCAGACCAGCCAAGAGCGCCATGGGAGCCATCACTTGGAGTTGCACCGCGGCGATGCGATGCAACTCCGGATTAAGGCCAGGGCCGACGAGTGTGATCAATGGATCAGCTGCCAACACGAGAACGATCGTTAACACCAGCAGCAGAGCGCTAACCATCGTGTTCAACGTGGCCAAAATGTGCGCTCCCTCCTCTCTGGGACGGCGGCTGAGCACGCTCACCATGGCGCTATGAAATGGCCCGTTGATCCCTCCCAACAGGATCAAGAGGAATCCAGGAAGGACGTAGGCGTAGTTGTAAGCGTCGTAAGCAGCACCCACCCCGAAGGCTGCCGCAATCACCAACTGACGCACTAAACCGCCAACCTTGCTCAGCAACGTGCCGTAGGTCACGACCAAAGCAATGCGCTTGAGAGATCTCGCCATTCGTTGTCTCTTCACAGCCCTTCTGAGCGAGCATTCTCAACCCTGCGCCAGGCCACCATGGGCCGATTCAGCCAGCAACCATGACCGGTACGTCGATCCTTGAATTTCCAGCCCTCAGCGAAGGTGTGCTCCTAAAGCGCTACAAACGCTTTCTGGCTGATGTGGAGCTCAACGATGGACAAGTCGTCACGGTCCACTGTGCCAACACGGGGCCTATGAAAGGCGTGCTCCATCCCGGTGGGAGAGTCCGGGTGCGCCATGCCCCTTCCCCGAAGCGCAAGTTGGCCTGGACTTGGGAGCAAGCTGAGATCCCAAGCAGTGACGGAACGCTCTGCTGGGCTGGCATTAATACGGCTTTGCCGAACAAACTGATTCGGGCCCTGATTGAAGCCGGTGGACTCAAAGACCAGCTCGGCCCGATCAAGACCATCCGCGCCGAAGTGCCCTATGGCCTCAATCGCAGAAGTCGCATTGACTTATTGCTTACCCCAGACGACAGCGCCGACGATCAACGCCCCATCTACGTTGAAGTGAAAAACACCACCTGGTGTCAGGGCGAGGTTGCGCTCTTCCCAGACACCGTCACGGAACGGGGACAAAAACACCTGGAGGAACTGACGGCGCTCCTTCCTGATGCACGAGGTGTCCTGGTTCCCTGCCTGAGCCGGCCGGATGTCATCGCCTTCGCGCCGGGCGACAGCGCAGATCCCCGCTACGGGGATCTGTTCAGACAGGCCCTGGCAGCAGGGGTTGAGGTGCTGCCTTGCTGCTTCAGTTTTTATGAGGACCAGATCAAATGGGAAGGAGTCAGGACCGTTTGTCCTCGCCTGTAAAAAGGCTCAAATCATTGGGAAACGCACATTCGGTAGCAACAACGACTTAAAAAGTGTGCGCAGGCGAGCAGTTTTGGGAAGCGGAATAGGACTTCAGCGTCCTGCCTCTCTTGCAGTCCTGCTTTCTTCTATGACAACTGCTTACGAGTCGCCCAACACGCGACGCAAATCTCGCCTCCAGGAGGCAAGTCTTTTGGAGGGCCCGATGCTCCTCCTTCAAAGCATTCGCGGTTTTAAAACCAATCGCTCACTCTTGTGGCTTGGCTGCGTGCCACTGGCCCTTTTCGGTCTTGGGCTTTTCAACCTCTCGGCTCACGCCGCAGAGATGCCGGAACTCAATGCAGCATTTTTAGCCAACAATCTTTGGCTGCTGGTTGCGACGATCCTGGTGATTTTCATGAACGCCGGTTTCGCCATGGTCGAAGCCGGAATGTGCCGCCAAAAAAATGCGGTCAATATTCTCGCTAAAAATCTGTTCGTCTTTGCACTTGCCGTAACCGCCTACTGGTTCGTTGGCTATTCGTTGATGTATGGCAATGCCATTGCCGCTGGCTGGCTCTATTTCAACGGGTTGTTTTTTGATCCAGCTGTTACGCCCGAACTAATTTCAGAAGCTGGCCTTGTTCCAAGTGTTGACTTCTTGTTTCAGGCTGCTTTCGCTGGAACAGCAGCAACCATCGTTTCAGGCCTCGTCGCTGAGCGCGTGAAATTTGGCGAATTCGTGGTGTTTTCGCTCATTCTCACTGCATTCATCTATCCCATTGCGGGTAGTTGGGAATGGAATGGAGGCTGGCTGAACTCCGTTGGTGACAAAGAATTTATCGATTTTGCTGGTTCATCCATTGTTCACTCCGTTGGAGCCTGGGCTGGACTGATTGGAGCCATGCTTCTTGGCCCTCGTATCGGCAAATTCATTGATGGCAAGCCTCAGGCGATCCCTGGCCACAACATGGCCATTGCCACTCTTGGTGCACTGATTCTTTGGATTGGCTGGTATGGATTCAACCCTGGTTCCCAGCTCGCCATGGATCAGTGGGTCCCTTACGTTGCTGTAACAACAACCTTGGCGGCGGCTGGTGGAGCGATCGGTGCCACCGTGATCTCAACCCTGACCTCCGGCAAACCTGACCTGACAATGATCATCAACGGCATCCTTGCCGGCCTGGTGAGCATCACGGCAGGTTGCGGCAACCTCACTTTTGTTGGCTCCTGGGTTGCTGGTCTGATCGGCGGAATCATCGTTGTCTTTGCCGTATCAGCGCTTGACGCATCAGGCATCGACGATCCGGTTGGAGCCTTCTCAGTCCATGGCGTGTGTGGCGTCTGGGGAACTTTGGTGGTTGGTCTTTGGGGCTTTGATATCCAGGGGGATGGCTCTCCCCTCGGCTTGCTTGTCGGAGGTGGCATCAGCCAGCTCGGCATCCAAGCTCTCGGTTGTGCGGCCTATGCCATTTGGACGATCGTGACCTGCTGGATTGCTTGGTCCGTGATCGGTGGCTTGTTCGGAGGCATCCGAGTCACCGAGAAGGAAGAAGTGGAAGGCCTTGATATTGGTGAGCACGGAATGGAGGCCTATCCAGATTTCGTGTCATCAGGCCGATAACCCCTTCCATTAGCAGCATTTGATCTGCTCTTCACCCTGACCCATCCTGGGCCAGGGTTTTTTATTGGCATCCACGATCAGTCGCTAGTGCCAGACAGCCCATAGAGTCGAACCATTGCCGTCACAGATATGGATACTCACGCCTTCAAACGCTCCCTTCATCACTCCGATCGCTACAACCGGCGAGGCTTCGGTCGAGCTGACGAGGTGGCTGGCAGTCTGGAACAGGCGTACCAAAGCAGCCTGATTGGTTCCATCCGAGACAACGGGTACAACCTGACCCATGGCCGACTCAAGGTGCGCCTCGCCGAAGCGTTTGGATTTTGCTGGGGAGTGGAAAGGGCTGTCGCCATGGCTTACGAGACGCGACGTCACTACCCGCAAGAACGCATCTGGATCACCAACGAAATCATCCATAACCCCTCAGTGAATGACCACCTAAGAGAAATGGACGTGTTGTTCATCTCCGTGGAGGGTGGAGTGAAGGACTTTTCGGGCGTGGCAACGGGCGATGTGG
>NZ_JAKUHK010000054.1:0-9212 GCF_023630655.1 Synechococcus sp. MU1655
AATTCATTTCGCCCTTGGAGATCGCCTCCACAAGGTCCTCATCACCCGAAAGTTCAGCGCCGGCGGCCTTGGCCTCGGCAACTTTTTCACCGCGGGTAATCACTGCGATACGAACGGTTTGCCCCGTTCCCTGAGGAAGAGCGACCGTTGTACGCAGCTGCTGGTCGGTGTATTTGGGATCGATACCAAGGCGCACATGCGCCTCCATGGTTTCGTCGAATTTGGCTGTAGCATTCTCCTTCACCAACTGAATGGCTTCAAGAGGCTGATAGGCACGGTCCTCGATTTTGGTAACGAGGCTAGCCAGGCGTTTAGAAAGTTTTGGCATGTCAGGTGTGGGGTTCAAGCGACGCTGAGGCCTCCCCCGAAATCAGTGAACGGAACAAACAACGAACGCAGGGCGTTCAGTCGCTAACGGCAACACCCATGTTGCGGGCAGTGCCTTCGATAATGCGCATCGCCGACTCAACACTGGTGCAGTTGAGGTCGGGAAGCTTGGTCTTGGCGATCTCCTCAAGCTGGGAGCGATTGATGGAGCCAACACTGCCCTTTGCGGACTCACCGGAACCCTTTTGAATTCCAGCAGCCTTGGTAATCAGAACCGAGGCAGGCGGGGTTTTCGTGATGAAGGTGAAACTACGGTCTTCGAAGACCGAAATTTCAACCGGAATCACATATCCGGCCTTGTCCTGAGTGCGAGCGTTGTACTCCTTGCAGAACGCCATGATGTTGACCCCGTGCTGACCGAGGGCAGGGCCCACCGGCGGTGCGGGGTTGGCTTTGCCGGCCTGAAGGGCCAGCTTGATCACAGCTACGACTTTCTTGGCCATCGGCAAGCGGAGTTGAACATCTGCGGATCACCGACCTCTAGGGGCGGTGCGGCGAAATGGCGAACCATCTCTAAGGCCGTCCTCCGCAGGAGACGGCCGCCGTATGAATCAGTTTTGCTTACTGATCTGAGAGAACTCAAGCTCGACAGGGGTTTCTCGACCAAAGATTGATAACAACGCTTTGAGCTTGCTTCGTTCCCCAGACACCTCGATCACCTCGCCTTGGAAGTCTTTGAAAGGACCTGCGGTTACCAGGATTTGATCGCCCTCTGCGAGATCGACTTTGACGACGGTCTTCTTCTCGGCTGCGCGCTTGAAAATACGATCCACCTCCTGACGACTCAGGGGACGGGGCTTGATATGGCCACGGGCCTTACCCGTGGCACGACGGTCTTCTGCACCAACAAAATTGATGACGTTTGGCGTGCTTCTCACCGCCATCATTGTGTCTTCATCCAGGACCATCCTGACCAGCACGTAACCCGGAAACACCTTCTCCTCAGTGGATTGACGACTGCCGTCTTTTTTGACTTTCACCGCCGGCGTCTCGGGAATTTCAATCTCAAGGATTCGGTTGCTGACCCCAAGCGTGACAGCGCGCTGCTCCAGGGTGGCCTTCACCTTTTTCTCACAGCTTGAGGCCACCTGCACCGCGTACCAACGGGCGACAGATGTGCGTGCAGGCATCGACTCAAGCGTGCCGTCCTCTCCCTCATTGGGTGCTGGCAGATCAAGCACCTCGGTGCTCTCCTGCTGGGTGGTATCGAGGTCAGACACGGATGCGGACGAACAATTGGGACAAATGCGATCTGTTGTACGAGCAGCAGATCAACGGAACACCTGAGAGGCGGCCCAACCGTAAAAACGGCTGAGGGCTGAAATGGCCGCGGCCGAGAGGCTCACCATCAAGATCACAGCCACTGATTCACTGAACAGCTGCTGACGACTGGGCCAGACCACCAGCTTCAGCTCTTCGAAAGTGGCAGCTAAAAAACCACCCCTTCGGCCTGTTTCAGCCGGTGTTTGTGGGGAAGCGGTTTCGGTGTCCTCGGAAGTAGGGCTGGTCACGAATCTTGCGATGCCGGAACTGACGCCGGTGCCTTGGGCACGTGACGGCAAACAAGCATCCTACTGGACGCTTATCGATATCTCATTCTGCCTCGAATCGAAACGGTTCTGTCGATGTGTCTCCTGAATGCACCCGAACCGCCTGAGCCCCGTTAAAGCGCTCTTCAAGCAATTCGGTCGCCAGCGGATTTTCGACGCGACGGCGCAGGACTCGACGCAAAGGTCTAGCGCCATATTCGGGCTCATAGCCCAAAGTCGCCAGATCATGCGCCACCGCATCATCCACACGCAATTCAAGTCCTTGCTCGGACAGCAAGTGGGCTAGATCGGCAAGCTGCAAACGCACAATCCTTTCCAGATCTTCCACACCAAGGGGACGGAAGCGAATCACTTCATCGATCCGATTCAAAAATTCTGGCCTGAAATGGTGGGCCAACGCCTCGTCCACGGCGGTATTGAGCGCCTGAGCGGCTCCGGCCTCATCACCCGATTGAGCTTGACGGGCAGAATCGAGAATGGCTCTACTGGCCAGATTGCTGGTCATCACCACCACGGTGTGGCGGAAGTCAACGGTCCTGCCCTGCGAGTCGGTGAGCCGTCCGTCGTCAAGAACTTGGAGCAGCACGTTGAACACATCCGGATGTGCTTTCTCCACCTCATCCAGCAGCAACAGCGCATAGGGGCGACGCCAAACAGCCTCGGTGAGTTGACCGCCCTCCTCGTAGCCCACATACCCCGGTGGCGCACCAAGCAAGCGCGCCACCGCATTGCGCTCCATGAATTCACTCATGTCGAGTCGAACGATGGCCTCTTCCTCGTCGAACAACAAAGCTCCAAGCGCTTTTGCCAGCTCGGTCTTACCCACGCCTGTCGGCCCTAAAAACAAAAATGAACCCACCGGACGGCGTGGATCTTTCATGCCAGCACGGGCACGACGAATGGCCGCTGCTACAGCCTGCACCGCCTCTGGCTGGCCAATCACCCGTTCGGCAAGACGCTGCTCAAGTTCCAACAGCTTTTGACGCTCACCAGCAAGAAGGCGCTGGATTGGAATCCCAGTCCAACGGGCCACCACATCCGCGATATCAGCCGCTTCCACCTGTTCTCGCAACAGGGCAGACCCTTCCTCTTGGGCCTCATTCAGCGACTGTTCAAGATCAGCGCGGCGCTGCTGTACGCGATGCAACTGGTCGTACTGAAGACGGGCGGCCTCTTCCAAATTTCCGTCCCGCTCTGCTTCGGCAATCGCATGGCGAAGGTCTTCATCTTCCTGAAGCAACTGACGCAACTCCTCCAGCTGCTCCCGTTCCGCCTGCCATCGCTCCCGGAGCTGACTCAGCCGGTCAGAGGCCTCAAGACGATTGCGCTGGAGCTGAACCCGTTCCCCGTCCGGTGCCTGCTCCGCGGCGAGAACCGCCAACTCCACTCGGCGTAGATCAGCCTCTGCATCCTCCACCACCTGAGGCTTGGACGTCACATCCATTTTCAACTGAGCAGCAGCTTCATCGATCAAGTCGATTGCCTTATCCGGCAAACACCGGTCACTGATGTAGCGATCCGCCAACCGGGCTGCCGCCATGACCGCCTCATCGGTAATGGTGACCCCGTGATGCAACTCATATCGCTCCTTCAATCCACGAAGAATCTCCACACTGAGTTCAATCGAAGGCTCCTGAATCGGCACCTTCTGAAAGCGCCTGTTCAACGCTGGATCCTTCTCCACGGTGCGGCGATAGTCCTCTGGAGTCGTGGCGGCAATACAACGCAACTCGCCGCGTGCCAGGGCTGGTTTCAGCAAACTGGCCGCATCAGCACTCGATCGCTCACTGTTCACCACGGTGTGAAGTTCATCAATGAACAGCACAACGGCCGCTTCCGGATCGCTCACCTCATCGAGAACGGCACGAAGACGTTCCTCGAACTGACCGCGGAACTTGGCTCCAGCGATCAAGGCACCACCATCGAGAGCAACAAGCCGCAAGCCCTGCAGAGATTCGGGCACCTCACCAGCAACGATCCGTTGCGCCAGGAGCTCTGCGACCGCGGTCTTACCCACGCCAGGCGCACCAATCAAAACAGGGTTGTTTTTGCCGCGTCGCGACAGCACCTTGATCAAGCTACGAATCTCGCCATCCCTGCCGATCACTGGATCAAGCAATCCAGCAGCCGCAGCAGCCGTGAGGTCGCGGCCATAGCTCTCCAACGCAGTCGGCTCGCTGATCAGCTCAACAGAGCGGTCCATCTCATCGCCCTGAGGCTGAGGGGATGCAGCCGTTTGGCCTTGCTGAAGCTGAACTGAAGGCTGCTGCACTGGAGGCTTCTGCGCTGGAGGCATGGGAGCAGGAGCAGCAGAGGCTGAGGGCGCTCGAGGCCGTGGGGGAGGAGGCGCGACAACGCTCGAAGGTGAACGATCGGGAGCACGGGTCAGTTCTGCTTCAAGCCGATCGGCGGGCAGTCCAAATTGCGCAAACAACTCTGCACCGACGCGAGGGTCGCGCCCCATCGCGATCAAGAGATGGGACACATCGATCAAGCGGGAGCCCCAAAGTGAGCGCACCCGATCCGCCTCCTCCAATAAGGATTCGAGATCCTCTCCCACGAACAGATCCTCACCGCGAGCCATGGGCTGCTCAGCCAAAAAGCCCTCGAGTTGATCGAGCAGTCGGTCGATTGGCAGTGGCAAGGCCGCAGCAACACGCCGATAGCGCTCATCGCTAAAGAGCACCTGCAAAAGATGCTCAACATCAAGATCCTGATGACGCCAACGACGGGCCACATCCTGCCCAGACAGCAACAGCTCCCAAGCGTCGTCACTGAAGCGATCAGGTTCTGACGTCAGGCTGCTCAAAGGCTCAAAGCTGGTGCGGGAGGTGGAAGTCATTGGTGTGAAGCGTGATTAGGCCGCGTCTGATCGGGAGGAAAGCTGAATGAGTTCCACCTTGTAGCCATCTGGATCGTCCACGAAAGCAATCACGGTGTTGCCATGTTTCATCGGACCAGGCTCACGGACAACCCGCCCTCCCTTTTCTGCAATCGCAGTGCATGCCGAATAGATGTCATCGAGACCAAGCGCAATGTGGCCATAGCCATCACCAAGGGCATACGCATCTGTATCCCAGTTATGGGTCAGCTCAAGAACGGTGTTGTCGCGCTCATCCCCATATCCCACAAACGCAAGCGTAAAGCGACCGGAGGGGTAATCCTTACGACGCAGCAATTGCATCCCTAAGACCTCTGTGTAAAAGCGGATTGATCGCTCCAAATCGCCCACTCTGAGCATGGTGTGAAGCATGCGCATGCTGCTGATTCCGCCCGTTCTGTCCTCATGGTGCCAAACACAACAAGACGCGGCAGGGGGCGTTCCATAGGATCTGTTCAGTCTTGTCTCCACCCCCCGTGCTCGATTCCCTCGATCTCGTCATCGACACCATCGTGGCCAGGGAGGTCTTGGATTCCCGTGGGAACCCCACGGTGGAAGCAGAGGTCTTGCTGGAAGGCGGTGCCAGTGGCCGCGCAATTGTTCCCAGTGGAGCCAGCACCGGCGCCCATGAAGCCCATGAGCTCAGGGACGGTGGCGACCGCTACATGGGCAAGGGCGTGACCAAGGCCGTGGATCACATCGAAGAGCGGATTGCACCTGCGCTCTGCGGTCTGTCGGCTCTCGATCAGGGGAGCGTGGATGCAGCCATGCTCGAACTTGACGGCAGCGACAACAAATCCGGCCTGGGCGCCAATGCCATCCTCGCCGTGAGCATGGCAACGGCTCGCGCCGCTGCCAACGGGCTAGGCCTGCCTCTCTATCGCTATCTGGGAGGGCCGATGGCAACGCTCCTACCCGTGCCTTTGATGAATGTGATCAATGGGGGGGCCCATGCGGCCAACAACTTGGATTTCCAAGAATTCATGCTTGTTCCTCACGGCGCTCCCAATTTCAGAGAGGCGCTGCGGATGGGCACGGAGGTGTTCCACACCCTGAAGAACTTGCTGAGCGAACGAGGCATGAGCACCTCGGTGGGTGATGAGGGCGGCTTCGCTCCTGATCTCGGCAATGAGGAAGCCGGAGAAGTGCTGGTCCAGGCCATCGAGAAAGCTGGGTACAAGCCAGGTGAGCAAATTTCGCTTGCGCTCGACGTAGCGAGCACCGAGTTTTACAGCGATGGTCGCTATGCCTTTAGTGGCGGCAGTTATTCCAGTGCCGAGATGGTGGACCAGCTGGAACAACTCGTGAATCGTTTCCCGATCATTTCGATTGAGGACGGATTAGCAGAAGACGACTGGGAGGGTTGGGCCCTACTCACCGAGCGCCTCGGCAAACGCGTTCAGCTCGTTGGAGATGACCTGTTTGTCACCAATACCAAACGCCTGCAGCGCGGGATTGATGCGAATACCGCCAATTCGATCCTGATCAAAGTGAATCAAATCGGTTCACTGACCGAAACGCTTCAAGCCATCGACCTAGCCGGTCGGTCTGGTTACACCAGCGTGATTAGCCACCGCAGCGGTGAAACAGAAGACACAACCATTGCTGATTTAGCCGTCGCCACTCGCGCAGGCCAGATCAAAACTGGCTCGCTGAGCCGCAGCGAGCGGGTTGCCAAATACAACCAGCTTCTGCGGATTGAGGACGAGCTTGGCAATCAAGCGGTCTATGCCGGAGCAACAGGCCAGGGACCACGTGGTCGCGACTAACGCAAACCACTCCCTTTTCCTGTCACGGGATACCAGCTGATCACAGGGTCACTGCTTACGCGGCTGGCCCTAGAGAGCTTTGTGCACCTCAACGGAGGGGCAGCAGACAAGGCAAAGATCAACCACTCAAATAACACTTAGCGGCTCCAATTTGCAGCAGATAGAGGAGCCTTTGATCACATTAGGAATGGTGAACGAAGCAGCTATCTCTTCCTTGACTCAGCTGTCAAAGCGAAGAGAAATACAAGCAAGGGCTTAAATAAGAAAAGCAGGCTGGAGGAAGAATGGGATTGTATTGATGAAGACAACGTGTAATTAATGACCAGCAGAATTTCATTGGGCCAACTCAATTCATTCGCCCCTAAAAGAAATGAATGTCGTTCAGGACGAACGATCAGTTCCTGACAAATTCTCAATCCGTCCATCCCGGCGAAGTTTCCCTTGCAACTTCAACCAGCCCATCCCAACCGGAAGAGCCGCACCGAGGGGAAGCAACGCCCAGAGGGGCCTAGTACTGGCACCCATTAAGGCCGCTGCCACGGCAAGTCCGCCAAGCAACACCGACTGGCCGATCGAATGCTGCGCCGTCACCATCCTTCGGAACTGACGGTCTGATTCACCCATACGAATCTGAAGCTGCAGGTCTCCTTGCTCGAGGCGCTCCAGGCTTTCATCCAACCGACGAGGAAGACCAACAGCCCTTGAACCAAGAGCGCCGACCTGACGGCCAAATTCATTCAAAAGATCGTTGGAGCCAGATCCACTGGAAGTCATGAGCGGCAGCAGATAAGGCTTGGCAATCGCCACAAGGCTAAAGCCCGGATCAAGACTTTTGCCGACCCCTTCAAACGTAGAAAGGGCACGCATCACAAAGATCAACTCCACGGGCAGCCGAAACGGCTGCCCGTACACCAGTTCGTACAGGTCTCCCGACAGTTTTTCAATCACGGAACTGCTGAACGGCGGCGTGAGGGCCTCCTTCAGCATCAGACGCACCAAGCGGCGAACAGGGCCCACATCAACACCAGTAGCGATCACTCCAGCCGCTTGCATCTCATCAACAAGAGACGCTGCATCCCTTGCAGCGGCAGCTCTCACCATCCCTCCCATCCGCCTGCGTAGGCGCTCGGAGAGTTGCCCCATCATCCCAAAGTCGTAGTAGATCAGCGCTCCATCGGCCGCAACCGCCAAATTCCCTGGATGGGGATCGGCATGGAAAAAGCCGTAGCGCACGAGCTGTTGCAAGTAGCTAGCCGAGCCGATCTCAGCCACCTTGGACGGATCAATCCCAGCGTCTTGAAGAGCCGCACGGTCATTAATTTTGATCCCAGGCAAGTAGTCGAGACAGAGAACGCGCCTAGTGCTGAGCTCCCAGACCACCCCAGGCACGCGGATGTTCGGATCATCCAGGAACTGCTGTCGAAACCGTGCAGCGTGCTGAGCTTCAAGACGGAAATCAAGCTCTCGGAGTAAAACACGCCTGCACTCCTGGGCCATCGCCACCCAGTCGCGCCCTCGTCCCCATTTGGGATGACGCTGAAGCACAGCAGCCACCTGCTGCATCACTTCTAAATCCAGCCGAAACACACGGTCCAATCCGGGGCGCTGAATCTTGAGCACCACCTGGCGACCACTACGAAGACTCGCCCGATGCACCTGGGCCAAGGAAGCCGCCGCGATGGGCTGCTCATCTAGATCAATAATTTCAGCGCAACGGGCGCCCAGCTCGTCCTCAAGAACAGACTGAGCACGGTCAAAGGAAAAAGAGGGAACCCGGTCCTGCAATGCCGCCAATTCAGAGACCCAGCCCGCTGGCAACACATCCGGCCGAGCCGACAACAACTGGCCGAGCTTGATAAAAGCCGATCCAAGGTGAAGCAGCTCCTGCGTCAGCCAACGTGCACGCAATTGCTGGCGAGCTGCGCGACGCTCCGGAGTTGGACCGCCCGGATAGCTAAACGCTCTGGCATCCCACCACAGGAAGAACAGCAAGGTCAGAACAGCACGCCAAATACGGAGTCCCCGGAATGCTCTACGCAGCAGGGCCTTCAAGCGACTGAACAGGATCACGACCGCTCCTCGATGCGAATGCCCAGTTCAGCGACCCGGGCTCGCAGTTGATCAATCTTGGTCTGCAAACTCTCCTCTTCAACCGATGAAGCAGGGGATGACTCCGCGTCCACGCTCCGTCCATCTCCTTCTCGCTCAAGCCTCTCTGCTTCCGCCTTCACCTCTTCCTGAAACAAATCCCATTCCTGGCGAACGCGATCGGGTGCGTCTTGCACCAACACAGCGAATCCAGCAGCAGCATCCGCCATGCCGTGACCCATCCGAGCGAGCACACGATGCATCGCCGCTCTGAGAAGAGCATCTCGGGAGGTCATGGCCATTCGTCTCAACCCTCAAACTGTGGCAGATTCAACCTCCGATCAGCGACGTTCACTCAAGGAGCGGGAGGCGCATCCACCGGAGTGACGAAAAGTTCAGGCTCAAACCGTTCGGGCTCGACAACGACGGACTCCACCATGACGGGAGCTTCCATCTGCTCTGGAACGGGGGTCGGCTGGGCCAACTCGGGGACCTCAGTCGGCAACGCATTAGGCACATCCAAAGGCAGCTCTGAAT